>CAIJPI010000236.1 GCA_903822525.1 uncultured Bacteroidales bacterium
AAACGTGGGTACGAGGCTATGCTCACTCACTATGCTAAAATTGCTCCACATCTTAATGAACCGCTGTATACGAGAACCGTACGTACAGTGGTGTGAGAGGCGCACCCCGTCAGTATTTGCTGGCGGGGCCGTCTACTCGATGTGTGCCCTGCATGAGCAGTGCACACCCACCTCTATGTTTGAGAAAAAACTCAAAAATACAAATTTATCTGTAGCAATGGAAGTGGGTGTAATTTTTCCAGAGGGTGTAAATCCCTTATGCGCCGGGGTAACAACCGGAAGCATTAGCAAGTCGCAAGGTGGTTTACTGTGAAGTATGCACTGAAGGAAGCGAGACTGCAAAATCCGGTACTGACGAACAGGAACGGTATATGAGGCATAACTGTTTGGGTAAGCAAGCACATCTTTGCAACGCCCTATGAATACAAGAAAAGCAGTTACGTAGATACCGCAGGAATTGGAGGAAGGAAGAAGCTCTTACCAGGGGAGATCTCGGAGTATTCGTGCAATACACTGAGAAGTCAGCAGAAGCCATAGTATCCCGACTAGTCGGGAGAAGGGCCGAACATTAAGATGTTCCAAATTAAACAAGGAGGCTTTGCCAGCCTTGTTATAAGCGGGACAGAGCAAACAAAACAAGTGAATCAGGATGATTGAACAGGTACTGAACCGAAGGAATGTAATGCAGGCGCTTCGCCATGTGGTGTCGAACAAAGGTTCGGCAGGCATGGATGGAATGCTGGTAACTGATTTATACGCCTACCTGACCAATAACAGGGAACGTATCGAATCCGAAATCCGCCTTGGGAAATACCTGCCACAGTCCATCCGTGGGGTAGCAATACCCAAGAGCAACGGGAAGACCCGATTACTGGGCATTCCCACCGTCGTCGACCGCATGTTACAACAAGCGGTATCACAAGTAATAGCTATCCGGTTCGAGATGGAATTTGAGGATTACAGCTACGGTTTCCGACCCAACCGCAATGCCCAGCAAGCAGTACTGAAAGCACAGCAATACATCAACTCAGGCTTAACCCACATAGTTGATATTGATCTGAAAACCTTCTTCGATGAAGTAGATCATGGTATACTGTTGCAAATCTTGTATCGCAAGGTAAAATGCCCGCTCACCTTACGCCTTATCCGCAAATGGCTCAGAGCACCCATCTGGATAGATGGAAAACTAGTCAAACGCTGCAAAGGAGTACCTCAGGGAAGCCCGCTCAGCCCATTGTTGTCCAACATCATGTTGAATGAATTGGACAAAGAACTGGAAAAACGGAAACTTAGTTATGTCCGCTATGCTGATGATTTTAGTATTTACACTAAAAGCAAGTCGGTTGCCCGAAAGACAGGTAACGAAATCTATTTGTTCCTAAAGAACAAGTTAAAATTACCTATCAACCGGGAGAAAAGTGGCATACGCAAACCTGTAAACTTCACAATTTTAGGGTTTGGATTCGTTCCTACCTATGTGAAAGGCGAGAGAGGCAAATACCAGTTAGTGGTAAGCGAGAAAGGATGGAAAACCCTAAAGCAGAAGATCAAAACCATCACCCGGAAAACTACTCCGGCAACCTTCGACGAACGTATTCAGAAGCTGAAAGAGCTTCACAGAGGATGGCTCGGATACTTCCGTATGGCAAGTATTCAGGGTAAACTCAAAGAGCTCGACGGATGGATACGCAACCGCCTTAGATATTGCATTTGGCACGATTGGAAGAAACCCGACAGAAAAAGGAAAAACCTTATCCGTTTGGGCGTTGACCAGGACCACGCCTATGCCTGGAGTAGAACCCGCAAAGGAGGCTGGGCAGTAGCCCAGAGTCCTATTCTGATTACAACTATTACTTTGAAACGCTTGGAGAAACGAGGATACGAGGCTATGCTCACTCACTATGCTACGATTGCACCACATCTTAATGAACCGCTGTATACGAGACCCGTACGTACAGTGGTGTGAGAGGCGCACCCCGTCAGTATTTGCTGGCGGGGCCGTCTACTCGATTATGCCATCGTGCTTTGTTTTCCTACAGTTCAAGACTCAGTTTAAGATGTCCACCAAGTCCTTCTCGAATTATTCTCTTTAGTGTTGATAAACGAATGTCGCTGGCATTATTCTCAATTCTGGAAATATAGTTTTTTGTGGTCCCGCATTTTAGGGCAAGTTCTTCCTGTGTCAGGTTTTGTTGTTTCCTGGCTTCTTGAATAAGCACGCCTATTTTGAAATTCTCGAAATCCTCTTCGTATTTATCCCTTGTTGGTGTGCCAATTATTCCATATTTCTTGTCTATATGATCATCCCAGGAAACAAGATTATTTTCTTGATTTTTCTTCATAATATCTCTTTTTTAAACGTTCTGCTTTTTCGATTTCATTTTTCGGGGTTTTGTCAGTCTTCTTCTGAAAACCATTCAGGAGGATTATCAAATTTCCTTCATCAAAGAAGCATAAAATGCGAAAAATGTCGCTGCCTAGTTTGATTCTGATTTCAAAAAGTCCTTCAGTCCCCTCAAGGTGTTTGAAAAATTTCTCTGGAACCATTCTCAATGTTCGGACTAAACCAATTACCCAGTCAATTTTGTCCTGAACTTCTGGTCTTTGAGAGTAATAGAAATCCCAGAACTCAGTTCCGTAAACATAAGTTATCCGCATAAATTTTTCGATTACAGCGCAAAGTTACCTGTTTAGACAACTAATTCCAAATTTTGATAAAATTTTCTAAAAAGCACGGTTTTTTTTAGCATGTGGCATAACGGTTTGCGTGTAGCTTCAGTTGCCGATTTCAAAGCACTTTCCTGTCAAGTTACACAAAAGTTTATTAAATGTAGAAATGTTAAAACCCCCGCTGTCTCGGCAATTGAAGCTACACGCTGTTAGCAACTGGCGGTTCTTGTCTTTCATGTCACAAAGATACTACTATTTCCAGTTTTGCTGTCAACTGTCAATGAGTTTTTGTTTGGGTTGGAATGTGTGTCGGCGTTTAAATTTTTACAGAAGGGAAGGTGTGTGTGTTTTTGTCTTTGGCACTGTCGGTAGTGCGTGGGAAATGGCAAGCTCTTGCTGCAAACTTTGGTCTGGTTTGGCTTGTGCGGTTTGTAGCATGTGCTTGACACTGTGCGGTTGGGTTATAAATGTATATTATCCCCCTTTTTTCCAACGTACAGATACTGGTGGGTTATTCCAAGTAAATTAGGATTTTCGCAGGTGTTTCTGAGCATACGGAATAAGGCTTGCTTACTGTTGTTATTGTCAAATTCGCTCAAATTTTGTTTGTTATAGAATGAGCCTACACCTTCAATGTTCCGTATGCGTTCTGTAATAAAATCCTGCTTTTCCATAATTTCTCTTGCATACAAAGGCCAACAGCGGTACTGCTCAATTTCAAAACCCTGAAACATGACTTTGGTGGTGCAGTTTTCCTGAACCGTATTTATTAATTCTCTGTTTGTTAAAATTGAATCAGCGCCTTCGAGCAAAGGGTTTAATTTAGGATAGGGTGACATAAAAATTGAAAAAACAAACCCGCCTTTTTTTAGAATACGATATGAATTTGCAATAGCTTTTGTACGTTCTTCTTCACTGGTTAAATGATATAATGGTCCCATGAGCAAGACAGCATCAGCGGATTCAGACTGCACCCATTCTAATTCAGTTGCGCATGAAGTTTTTGAAAACAACAGGCTCTTACCATAATTACCATTTATCCTTTTTGTGAATGATGCCAATGAAAGTGCTGATAAATCTATTGTTCCGACATTGCAATTTTTAGACAACAGAAATTCGGCATATCTGCCGGGACCTGCGCCAATATCAATTACAGTGGAACCTTCGGAGATATATTCAGAGAGCAATTCGCTTACAAGCATAAATTCTGCTTCGCACAATGGCGTTGAAACAAGGCGGTTGTATTCTTCATCAACTCCTGCATCGTAAGCGGCTGCTATAGTATTTCTATCTGTCATTTTGTTTTTTCTGTATTATACCCGGTACTATTAATGCACGACCTGCATAAGGTACTGACTGTAATTCGTGTTCGTAAACTGTTTTTAAATATTCGGCACTCCAAGGCTTTATTGGTTCTGCTGGTCTTTCGAGCGTTCCGTTTTTTACAAAAAGAAAATCATCACCATAGAGAAAAGCAATATTGGGATCGTGCAACACGGCAATTACCGTGAGTTTTTGCATCGTTAATTCTTTTAACAGGGTCAAAAGTTTTATCTGGTTGCAGAAATCAAGGTGTGTGGTGGGTTCATCTAAAAGCAACATTTTTGGTTCTTGTGCAAGAACTCTTGCCATCATTACTAATTGTTGCTCGCCTCCTGAAAGTTCAGTATAAATGCGGTCTTTCAGATGCATAATATTTACTTTATTCATAGCTGTTTCAGCCACTTCAACATCTGATTTTTTAGGAACAAAATTTATATATCCTGCCCTGCCTGTTAAAACTACCTGTTCAACCGTAAAAGGGAAAACTGCTTTGTGTTTCTGACTTAAAAAACCAAAGGTTTTAGCCCTTTCGGACAGGCTCATGATTTTAAGTTCTTTGCCTGAAATGCCTATTAAACCTTGTTTGTAAGGCAACAGCCCTGCAATAATTCTGAGCAAAGTTGATTTGCCGCTTCCATTTTTTCCGAGTATTACAGTGAGTTTCTCTGCTTCAATAGTTGCGTTAGCATTGAGCAACACCGTGTTTTTCTCGTAGGAAAAAGACAGGTTTTGTATTGATATGGCTGTGTTTAGTTCTCCCATCCGATGTTTGTTTTTTTCATTAGATACAGGAAAAAGGGAGCGCCAATAAGCATAGTGATAACACCGATTGGAATTTCAAAGCCTGCGGCAGTTCTTGAAAAATCATCAATGATGAGCAGGAATGTACCGCCAAATAAAAAATTGAGAATGGTACTTTGCCTGTTATCGGGGCCCACCATCATGCGCACCATGTGAGGGACAATAAGACCGTAAAGCCCTATGATGCCAGCCACTGATACGGCTGCCGATGATGCAAGTGTGGCTGCAACCAAAACAATTATTTTTTCTCTTGAAGGATTTATACCGGAGGTTCGGGCTTCTTCATCACCAAGTGCAAGCACATTCAAACGCCATCGCATAAGAAAAAGAATAATTACACCTGCCAAAATAGGGATGTATGATGAACTGAGTAATTTCCAGCTTGCATTGTGCAGGTTGCCCATTGTCCAATGGACGATAGATTGCAACTTAAACGGATCGGATAAAAATTGTACAACGGTGAGTAATGCCGTGAAAATTCCTGTAACAATTACCCCTGAAAGAATGAGAGAAACAATAGATAAATTTTTATGCTTTATGGCTGCTATGTAACTTAATGCTACTGCAAGCAAACCAAAAAGAAAAGCGGAAACCTGAACCGGAAGAAATGCAAAAGCAAGCGCAAGGGCTGCGCCAAATGCCGCACCGGATGATAAACCTAAAATATAAGGTGAAACGAGCGGATTGCGGAAAATAGCCTGTAAACTGCTGCCTGAAATGGATAATGCACCACCTACAAGAAAGGCAAGTATAATGCGGGGTATGCGTACATCCCAAAGTATTGCCTGAACGGTTTGAAAAGTTTCTGCATTTCCTGAAAAAATTAAGTGTTTGAAAAAAGCAAGAATGCTGCTTACAGAGGCCATATCTGAAGGGCCTATAAAAAGAGAAAGGAATAGCACCGGCAGGGGAAGGCTGTAAAGTATTATCACTATGATTTTGTTGTTTTTCACTTTATGCTTTCTCCTTTGCTATCATAAAGTTTTTTGAGCATTGCTGCTTTTTCATTTTCAAGATTTACACTTTTGTTTTCATAGTTATAGCACCATGATGAAAGCAATTTTGCCGCATACTGAAATTTTAATGTCCAGAGGTCGCACATGAAAACAGAAGGCAATTCGTACACTCTTTTGTTTTTTACAGCATTGATATTGCCCCAGCCTGACAGGTTTAAAACATAATCAGGGTTTTTGTTTGCATCGTACCACATTACAATTACATCAGGATTCCAGTCTATTACTTTTTCAAGATTTACAACCAAATGTTCATCTGCTGAAGTACACACATTTTTTGCGCCTGCCATTTCGATTAATTCATTTACAGTGCTGTTGGTTCCGCTTGTTTCGAGCGGCCCCTGCGACCACATGAAATATACTTTCTGTTTTGTTTTGCTGATATTGTTATTTGCTGTAGCTATTTCGGACAATGCTGCTTTTGTATATTGAATGAGAGAATCGGCTCTTTTTTCTGTAGCAGTAAGTTTTCCAAAATCGTTTATTTCTTTGTACACATCGGCAGTGCTTTTAAGCATAACAGCATAAACCGGAATGTCTTTCGATTCTATTGTTTCGATGGCCTCTGTCTGCGATGCCCACATAACCACCAAATCGGGTTTTAACGCTACAAGGTTTTCGATACTGATAAAATCCCAATTACCGGGAGCGGGCAACGATTTATTTTTTATTCTTTCGTCTAATGCTGCATACTGGCTGAATACATTCCCTTCATAAACATTGGAGGAAACGCCAACAATTTTATTTTCTGCATGAAGCATATAGAAGCCTGAAAGTGCGCTTTCGATCAGGCATACAATACGCTGCGGCGGTTCTTTAAAACCTATTTGTTTGCCCCTGAAATCGGTGACAGATATTTTACAATCGTTTCCAGAACACTTATCCTTACTGCTGTTTACGCATGAGCAAAGCAATGTTGCCAATGCAATAATTGAAAGATAAATATGCTTCCGCGTTATCATTTGAAAAAAGATTTGTGTTCTGAAAACAAAATATTCTAATGTTTAAAATTCAACTTTTACACCACCCATGAATGAAAAACCGGGGTCTTGAAACTGCCAGGGCATAAGGTATTTGTTGTTTGTGATGTTGTACAGATTCAGGAAGCAAGACAGGGTTTGTTTTTTACCTAACTGAATATCTTTTGAAATATTCATGTTTACGGTTTCGTGTGAATTGAACTCAGACCTTCCGTATTTGTTGCTACTGTCGTACATTTTACCTGAAACGTGAATATAATTTACCACCTTTATTTTGTATGGCAGATTCAATGTAAAGCCCAAGTTTGTTACGTTTGCCGGAACAAACGGAATTTGTGCGCCATCCTGTGTTGTGTCAATTTTGTTCGTGATTTTAGTATCGAGTGCGGTATAATTTGCAAAGACTTCAATTTGTTCGGTTACCTTATATTTTAACGAAAGTTCAAATCCTTTTGAAGTGGTTTTGCCCGCATTAATTGACTGTGTTTGCGATGGATTCTGCGAAACCACATTATCAATAATTGCATCGTTGACGGTAGTCTGGAATACACGGGCTGTGAACATGCCTGACTCTTTAATTCGCATGTCGAAACCTGCATCAATGCCAAGCCCGGATTCGGGGTTTAAATCGGGATTGGGTAACTGACCATTTTTGCCGGGAACATCTTTATCTGAAAGTGCAATGGTGCCACCAATAGATTTAAGGCCGGGGGTCATAAAACTTGTACCCACATTTACGAAAGGACTTAAACCGAATTTTGTATTGTATTTTAAACCTGCATTCCACAGAAAACAATTCCATGACTGTGATTTGTTTCCCGGTTCACTACCGCCCAATTGGGTAATGTTGTAACTGATGATATTATACCTTGCACCACCACGAATAATTAAATCGGCAATACGAAATTCTTCCTGTGCATAAATACCGGTTTGATTTGCGGATGCATCGTTGCCTGTTGTTTTGTCCATGTTTACTGCCTTGCCCCATGTTTCGTATTTTGCGGTTTGAAAATCTACGCCAGCAGTAAGCGTGCTATTTTTTAAATGTTTCCACGAAAAAGAAAGGTCAGCGGGAATAATGGTTTGTACCACGCCATTGTCGGAAGCCAGTTTTAAACGGTCGTCTAACGTTAGGGATGTATTTGAAAAATTATCTTCCTGCCATGATCTGTCGTAGTTGCGATAACCTACCTTTGCATTTAAAGCAGCATTATCATTTATTTTATATGTATAGGCGAAATTTACCAGTTTGTACTGATGGTCATAACCCCTGTTTGGTCTGCCTGCATCACCAGTGTGTAATGTGCCATTAGCAAAAAAAGAAAGCTTGTGTTTTTCTTCTTTATCGAGAAAATAATTTAAACCCAGAAATAATTTACCCTTGTTGTATTCAGGGTGATCAATCATGTTGAGCCATGAACCCTGTGAGCCGTAATCGGTATAATCGGATTTTTCGTAAGAAAGACCCGTGATTAAATGAAGCCTTCCGAAACGGTTCTGATGGTAAATACTTCCGTTGATAGTGTTGTAGGTTCCACCACTTAAACCAATGATGGTGCGGGCTGAATCAATTTTTTCCTTTAACACTAGGTTAACTGTACCTGAAAGCGGGCACTGGTTGCCTGCAAAATCCTGTGACAGGTAATTTGAATAGAGCACGGAAGCAGGGCCACGCTGAACCTCAATACGGTCAACGGCATTGAGTTCAATACCCATAGGATCAACAAAGGCATCAATAGGTAAGCCCTGTAACATATAGGTGCTGTATTTCGGGCCTAC
This sequence comes from uncultured Bacteroidales bacterium, assembly GCA_903822525.1. Lineage (GTDB taxonomy): Bacteria > Bacteroidota > Bacteroidia > Bacteroidales > UBA4417 > UBA4417. Next base: position 8,567 of record CAIJPI010000236.1, read on the forward strand.
ACCGCCATAAGTTCCCCAATTGGCATCGTTGCGTGAAAGCACACTGACGGCATTACCCGGTAAATACTGAATGGCTTCTGCTACGTTACGGTTACCGGATATAATGCTTTTGAGTTCCCTGAAAGAAATTACATCAATTTTTTGTGTTACATTCCCCTTGTTTTGCAGGGTTTTGGATGCTGTTACCACCACTTCATTCAAGTATGTGGTATCTTTTGTAATCTGTGAGAAACAGAACGCAGGCATAAAAAGGGTTGCCAGTATAGCAAAAGAAGCCATGCGCAGCTTTTGAGGAATCTGATTATTTTTGTTTTCCATTTGATTTTTAGTTTTATTATGTTACGTTTATTAAATTCGTGTTACCGCAGAGTCAAAAAAATTATTCTAAATCTGTCATTACAAGTTTACCGTGTTTGATTCCTTTTATTCCAATAATTTTATTTGAAAGTTCAATAAGTTTTTTAGAATTGCCTTTAACAGCAATTGTTTCTAAACATAAGTCGTGTTCAATATGTACATGTTGAGTTGATAATATTAATTCATGGTAATCATGTTGTACTTGCATTAATTTACTATTTAATTCTCGTTTGTGATGGTCGTAAACAATAACAACTGCTCCTGCTACAATACTGTTACCTGCTTTTTTAGTTTCAAACAAATTGTTTTTAATTAAATGTCTGATAGCTTGAGAACGATTAGGAAGATTTTGCGTTTTAACAAATTCATCTAAGCTTTCTAAAACATTTTCTTCTAATGAAACTCCAAATCTTTTTACTTGCATAATAACACTTTTATTTATTTCGTGCCACAAAAGTAAAAAAGTTTTTATTAAAACAAACAAAAAGAATGTCAAAATAATTTTAAGGTATCGAATTGTTAGGAAATTATTATTGTCAGTCAACCCGACAAAGCTATCAACGGAGGTGCGGGTTGGCAAAATTTAGCTCTTTTGCAAGTTTTGGTTGTGGGTTAGCTTGTGCGACTTGCAAATGTGCTAAATGTGGGATAGCCAAAACGCCTTTGGCGAAAAGTGCGGTGGGGTAAAAATTTAAACTTTGGGGTCGGCTTGAGTGTCGGCTTTGTTTTCTGTCTTTAATCTGTCAAATTGTAAATGTTAAGACTGCTTTCTTGTCTGCTGTCTGTTTTTTCCGCTTGTTGCTAACTCCTTTATCTGTATGTCAAAATCATACTATTGCCTACCCTCTTAGCTGTAATAGTATGAAAATAGAGAGTTGTTATAACTAAGTAAAAGTATTTAAAATATAATCAGAATTGATAATAAAAAAAGCCCTGCGCAAGCAAGGCTTTTGTGTTAAATAATCTTAGCCTATTAGAGGGTAACCCCAATTGAAAGAACCGTTACAGGTAGTTTTATTGATTTGCTTGTGGTTTCGAGCAGAGCACGCGCTGGAGTATGGGTAGTAACATCAAAATCGTATTTTGCTGAAGTGAATTCACAGCCGATCATTAAGGCCTTGCACCGGATGTTAAAGCCCAGCGAAGTACCGAGTTTTAATTGTGTTGCAGCATTGTATATAGCGTCGTGCTCACCGGTAATAAAATAGTGAGGATGCAGTTTAAAAAAAGCATCGGCAACCCATTGTCCTACAAAGTTGTACGATACACAGGGACCCACTTTCACGCCGGCTGTAAAATAACTGTTGGTCTGATTGTTATTTTTCAGGCTGTCCTTATTTACCATTCCGCTTATGCTTAAATAGGTGGCATCAATACCCAGTTTAAGCTTTTCGGGGAGTGCCAGCGAATTGATATAGAACCGGGATCCGACTTCGAACTGGGCACCGGCAGTAAGCT
>CAIJPI010000237.1 GCA_903822525.1 uncultured Bacteroidales bacterium
CTTATGGCGCAAAAGGTCTTGGTGAAATTGGTCTGGTGCCGACTGCGGCTGCTGTAGCCAATGCCCTATGCGATTTTGATGGTGTAAGAAGATATAAATTGCCGATGACGAATTCGAGTCATAAAGATTAAAAGCATTTCGCAAATTCATCTTATTATTTTTACTATGGTGCCAATAAAATTATTCGAACAAAAAAAAGTTCGTACTCATTTTGATACAGAAAAGGAAATTTGGTATTTTTCGGTCATTGATGTGATTGAAATTTTAACGAATAGTAGTTTGCCAAAACGATATTGGAGTGACTTAAAGAAAAAATTGAATAACGAGGGAAGTGAAGTGTACGAAAAAATCGTACGCTTGAAAATGAAAGCTGAAGACGGGAAAAGTAGGGAAACAAATGTAGCAGATACTGAAACTTTGTTAAGGCTTATTCAATCCATTCCTTCACCCAAAGTTGAACCATTCACGAGGATACAAAATTAGAATAGCTACCACCAGATTACCTTTCGGAAATCATCCGAAAACGCCTAAAGCCTACCTAAATCATTTTTTATGCCGCTGATACTAAAAAACGGAACCTATATTCATCCTGAAACTCTCGCATATACTTCGTTGCATATCCTTGTCGAAGAAGGTATAAACGGGAAAATCAGTTTCATTAACGACATTCCTGACGATAAATCTTTTATTGTCAAGGATTGCACAGGCAAATACATCACCCAGTCCTTTGTTTGCGGTCATCATCATGTGTATTCGGCATTGGCCCGTGGAATGGGCGCTCCTAAAAAGAATCCCGAAAATTTCAACGAAATCCTCGAATACGTCTGGTGGACACTCGACAAATGCCTTGATGCCGAAATGATAGAAGCCAGTGCACTTTATACTGCCATGGCATGTATTAAAAACGGGGTAACTTTCGTGATCGATCATCACGCATCCCCTGACAATATTAAGGGTTCGCTTGAAATTATTGCCAATGCCTTCGAAAAAGTCGGGGCTTCGCATTTATTATGCTACGAAATTACCGATCGCGATGGCAACGATAAAGCAGAACAAGGTATACACGAATCGGCCGAATATCTGAAAAAACATCAGGGGCTGGTTGGCTTGCATGCTTCCTTTACCGTATCCGATTCCACCTTAAGAAAAGCTGTTGAACTGTCGGAACAGAATAATACCGGCATTCACATTCATGTGGCCGAAGCCGAAAGTGACCAGACACATTGCCTGGAAACCTATGGCAAAAGGGTTATTGAGCGTTTACACGAAAATGGTGCGCTTGCATCAGCGAAGACCATTCTCGGGCATTGCCTTCACCTGAGTGAAAATGAGAAGCACATTATCGGCAACAGCCCTGCCTGGGTGGTCCAGAATACTGAAAGCAATCTTAACAATAAAGTTGGATTTTTCAATGCAGGTGGGCTTGGCTCAAATATCATGATGGGTACTGACGGCATTCACAGCGATATGCTCCGGAGCGCAAAAGCCGCATTTTTTGTGGGCCAGAATTTTGACACCATAGGGTACGACAGCGTTTACCGGCGCTTCCGTAATGCTGACAGGTATCTTCACAGCAATGGCTTTGCAGGGCATGGACCCAACAATCTGGTGGTGCTCGATTACGATACGCCAACCCCGTTTAATTCAGGTAATTTCTATGGTCATTTTGTATTCGGACTCGAATCGAGGCATGTTTGCCATGTCGTTTCGCAAGGAAAACTGGTGGTAGAAAACAAGGAAATACTTACCGTTGATGAAAGCAGTATCCTGGCCGGCGCAAGGGTTCAAGCCGAAAGACTCTGGGCAAAAATGAGGTAGCAACACTACTTTAGCCTAATTTTACTTCTTTATCAAATTTCCCCTTTGCACTCTGCACTTAGCACTATACAAATAACCTCAACTCACTTTTAAATGGAAATAAGCATTTTGCAATGGATAGGCTACCTCGCTTCAATTGCTATCGCACTTTCAATGACCATGAGTTCTATCCTGAAATTCAGGTGGATTAATCTTGCTGGTGCATTGACTTTTTCAACATACGGATTCCTGATCGGCGCATGGCCGGTTGGTTTTCTGAATGCGTTTATCGCTTTGGTTGACATCTATTATCTGAATTCAATCTACTCAAAAAAAGAGGTTTTCGAAATACTGGAAGTGCGGGCTGATAACCGCTACCTGATCCGATTTCTTCAATTTCATGAAGATGATATCCAAAAATTCTTTCCCGGTTTTGCTTACCGCCCCGAAATGAATACTGTCAGCTTTTTTGTTTTGCGCAACATGGCTGTTGCCGGAGTTTTCCTTGCTCATCGCGATCAGGATCATTGCCTTTCAGTAGGTCTGGATTTTGTTTTGCCAGAATACCGTGATTTTAAAAATGGAAAATTTATTTATCTTCGTTTACGCGACCGCTTCCTTAACGAAGGTTTTACAAAAGTAATTGCTGACGGGCGCAGTGAAAAATATTCGAAATACCTCAAAAAGCTTGGTTTTGAGAAAAATTCCGACGGGCGCTATGAGAAAACTTTCGTGTCTGCACACCCAACGGGTGTCTGACACGACACACAGGTACAAAACGCATCAGCCATGAACCAATTGCTTATCCTTAACGGAACAATTGTCACCTCTGAATCCACTTCCGAGGCTGATATTGCCGTAAAAGATGGAATTATTGAAGCAATTGGCAGCTTCAGTTTGTCTGATTTCCCGGGGAGCTTTGTTATCGACGCAAAAGACAAATATATCTTTCCTGCCGGAATCGACCCGCATGTCCACCTTCAGCTGCCTACTCCCGCTGGTCCTTCAAGCGATGATTTTTTAAGCGGGAGCATGGCCGCTATTGCAGGTGGCACAACCTTCCTTATCGATTTTGTGACCCCGGCTAAGGGCCAACCCCTTCAGGAAGCCTTAGATCAGCGCCAGAAGGAAGCTGCCGAATGCCTTACAGGATACACATTTCATATGGGTATAACCTGGTATGACAGCAGTATACCCGGTCAAATGGCATGGTGCGTAAACGAGGCCGGTATTCGTACTTTTAAGGCATACCTGGCTTATAAAGGCAGCATTGGCATCGAATACCACGAGCTCGAACAAGTAATGAAAACGGCAGCTTTACTCCAGGCATGTGTTCTGGTTCATTGTGAAGAAGGTGATGCTATAATCCGGAATCAACAGGAATTTATCAGAAACGGCCAGACCGGACCCATGTACCATTCTCTGTCGCGGCAGGCAGAAACAGAAGCTGAATCCGTCCGTAAGGTTATTGACCTCTGCCGCAGCACCGGATGTCGTACCTACATTGTGCATACATCAGCAGCTCTATCCATTAAATACATCAGGGCAGCTAAAAAGGAAGGTCTTCCGGTGTTTTGCGAAACATGCCCTCAGTATCTGTTACTCGACGAAAGTGTTTATTCAAAGCCCCTGCCCGATTCTCTGAAATATATAATTAGTCCGCCCATACGATCAAAAAAAGACCAGGAAGCGCTATGGCTGGGAATGGCTGATCATACAGTGGATGTAATTTCGACCGACCACTGCCCTTTTAACCTGAAGGGGCAGAAGGATACCGGCATCAACGATTTTACAAAAATCCCAAATGGTGCCGGCGGAATCGAAAGCAGACTGGCACTCCTTTATACTTTTGGCGTACTCAATAATAAAATCAGTTTCCACCAATTTGTTGAACTCACCTCCGCCAGGGCTGCAAAGATTTTCGGACTTTATCCGCAAAAAGGAGCCATTGCTGTCGGCTCAGATGCTGACCTGCTGATATGGAATCCTGAAACAAAATCGGTAATAAGTCCTGCAAATCTAAGGCAGCACTGTGACTCCTCTATTTATGAAGGATTTGAAACCACCGGATGTGCTGAAACTGTTATCCGAAATGGAAGTATTTTGTTCCATAAAAACAGGTTTGTCTGATCAAAACTCAGATATTCTTGTTCCAGTTTAACTTCCCCGGGGCACACCTCTGATTCTGGTTATTAAAAGAAAATCTATCTTTGCCTTTATATACCCGGGGTTGTGTTGAGCCTTTTATGATTATGATTTCTTGTTCGGCAACAGCCCCTTTTTAAAACCACATATGAAAACCTTATTTTCAGTCCTGTTATTCTTTTCAGTTCTAAGTGTTTTTTCGCAGAATGCACCACAATACGACAACATCCTGCTTACTACAGCCCACGACTACCGGAAAGCTGAGCCACAGGTTATCCTGGCTGCCGATTATGTGTATTCGACCCCTATTGATAAAGATAATATCCATAGGAAGAATGCTATTTCATTTATCATGAAATGGATGTCGGGGACTTCTGATTATTCATTTATCCCGGATAGAACCGTTAGCAGAGTAACAAATAATGAAAACGAATTGATTGGCGTTTATTATGCCTGTCTGGCCAAATATGCACTCAATAAAGGAAAAGCTGCTGACCGGGAAGATGTTAAGATCAATTCTTATATTTTGCTGGCAATTTATTGTGAAAACCCGGATAACGGTTATAAAATAAAAGGGGAAATAAAAAAGCTGATCGAAGCCAGACATCAGAATAAAATAAAGGAATACCTGGATAGTAAAAAATAATCCAATATTCGATTAAGCATCTATCCCATGGAACATCCACCCAAAATCTACCTGGCCCCTTTCCAGGGTATCACAGGAGCTACTTACCGTGTTGTATATGCCAGGCATTTTGAGGGCGTGGATAAACTTTTCACTCCTTTTTTTACAGGTATTCACAAGGACTCCAAACTTCCGGCCCGCAAACAGGCCGAACTTGGCAATACTTTTGAGAATGGTGTGGAAGTAATTCCGCAAATATTAAGCAAGGACGCTGATGAAATAATCCTGTTTTCACGCTTTTGCGAAAAGCTGGGTTTTAAGGAAATAAACTGGAACCTGGGCTGCCCCTACCCTCAGGTTGCAAATAAAAAGCGTGGTTCCGGGATGCTGCCTTTTCCGGAAATTGTAGATGAAATATTGAACAAAGTGATGGCCGAAACTGCTATCCGTTTCACAGTGAAATGCCGGCTGGGTTATTTTTCGCCTCTCGAAATTTTTAGCCTGATACCCATCTTCAACCGCCATAAAATTGATGAGTTGACCATTCATGCCCGCATTGGGAAACAGCTTTACAGCGGCGAACCCGACCAGAAAAATTTTCAAAATGCTATTTCACAGCTTACTGTTCCAGTAGTTTATAACGGCGACATTTTTTCACTTTCGGACTATAATCGTCTCCGAAACCAATATCCTGCAATAAATGCATGGATGATTGGCCGGGGTATTCTGGCAGATCCATTTTTGCCGGCCATCATTAAATGCACCCATATTGGCTCTGATAATCAGGCACATATCAGAAGGTTTATAGACGATTTGTATTTTGCTTACCGCAAACATACTAACGACAAACTATCATCACTTGGAATTTTAAAGGAGTACTGGCATTACCTGGCCGAAAGCTTTAATGATCCGCATCAGGTTTTTAAAAAAGTAAAAAAAGTAAGCCGCTTCGAGGAGTATGAAGATGCCGTTTCCTTTGTTTTCAGGGAATTTGAATGGGTGGGATCAGGCATAAAACAAAATTCCTCTGATGGGTAATTCCGTTGCAGAATATGACCTCATCCTCTTATCCTTCTCCTGGAGGAGAAGGACGATCGACTTTACTATTTCCCAGTTTTAGTGAAATAAAGTCTGACAAAGGCTATTAAAATGAAAAACCCCGCCATTACAGCAGGGTTTTAATACCTTTTCTCAATGTCTCTTTATTTTTACCCCTTCGCTCCCTCACCCTATCACTCTGCCTCCAACTCGTCTCTCGCTTCCTTTTACTACTTTGGGTCGTACGCCCACTTCAGGTAAGTTGATCCCCATGTGAATCCACCTCCGAACGCAGCAAGTATAATATTATCGCCTTTGCGAAGCTTTGGCTCCCATTCCCACAGGCAAAGCGGGATAGTTGCCGAAGTGGTATTGCCATATCTTTCGATATTGATCATTACTTTTTCTTTCTCAAGTCCCATGCGGTTAGCAACTGCATCAATGATTCGCATATTGGCCTGATGCGGAACCAGCCATGCCAGTTCTTCCGGTTTCAGGTTATGCTTCTCCATCATCTCAGCCGAAACATCAGCCATTTTCGAAACAGCCCATTTAAAAACGGTCTGGCCATCCTGGTAAATGAAATGTTCTTTGTTGTCAACAGTCTCGTGGGATGCAGGCCTAAGCGATCCGCCACCTTTCATATACAGATGATGACGTCCGGCTCCATTTGTCCTGAATATGGAATCAACCATACCAACTTCTTCTGTGGTTGGTTCCAGCATAACAGCAGCTGCTGCATCACCGAAAAGAGGACATACCGCACGATCCGTATAATCAGTAATAGCCGACATTTTATCAGCCCCTACAATGATTACTTTTTTATGTGTTCCCGACTCAATAAATTTTTGCCCTACTGTAAGTGCAAACAGGAAACTGGAGCAGGCAGCATTCATATCATAACTGAATGCATTGGTGATGCCGCATTTATCGCTGATTATATTGGCTGTGGCAGGAAACATCATATCGGGTGTGACGGTGGCACAAATAACCAGGTCAACATCCTCAGGATTGGTGTTAGTTTTAGCTAAAAGAAGCTTTACAGCCTCAGTGCCCATATCCGAAGAAGCAAGTCCTTCGCCTTTTTGAATGTGGCGTTCACGGATACCGATACGGGACATGATCCATTCGTCGGTAGTATCTACCATCCGGCTCAGTTCTTCATTATTCAGTATATATTCGGGGGCATACCCTGCAACTCCGGTGATAGCGGCTCTTAGTTTTGTCATAAGTTTTTAATTTTCCTGTTGGTAAAAAAGTAGTTTATACAAACGCTGTTTACAAATTCCCGGATTGGAATCCTGTTCTTGTTTATTCAGGCCCGGAAAAATTATTCCACTACAAAACCTCCGTTGAGGTTTAAAAGAGCGTGTTTTATTTTGGATGCAATTTTTGCCTTGTGCACATCACGTCCAAGTAAAACCATATTTTTGATGGCAATGTCGTTCGAAATCCCGTGTCCCATCACTACGGCACCATTAATGCCTAAAATCGGGGTTCCGCCATAATTTTCATAGTTCAGCCTGCTGAAATAGTCATCCAGCAGATTGCGCTTTTCCATAATACGGTAAAAAGATTCAATGAGTTTCAGGATAATATTTCCTGTAAAACCATCGCAAACAATAACATCTGCTTTGTTGCGCAAAAAATCACGGCTTTCAATATTCCCGATGAAATTAAAATCTTTTGAATCCTTCATCAGGTGATAAGCCGATTGGGTGGTCAGGTTGCCCTTTTCCTCTTCATGCCC
>CAIJPI010000238.1 GCA_903822525.1 uncultured Bacteroidales bacterium
TGCAAAGTGCTCAGTGCAAAGTGCTCAGAGAGTATAATGCAGACAAGCTACAGGATTGATAAATACAAATAAATGATGCTAAGCACAAAGCACTATGCACAATGCACTATACAACAGAATCAATTCCTGCTACAATATTCTAAAACAGAACCAATATAAACTACTAAATATTTCATTTTTTATTCAAGCTTTTAAGTATGAAAAAAATCATTCTCACTTTCGGTTTAGCACTTACTCTACTGGCAGCCAGCGCACAGTATAAACATTCGGCCGGGCTGGCTTTCGGCAGTCCGTCGGGTATTTCGTATAAAACGTTTACCTCTGCAACTAAAGCATTCGATTTCACTCTCGGCGGACTAGGCAACTACTTTGCCCTGACGGGTATGTACGAAATCCATACCCCTCTCGAAAACAACCTGCAATGGTATTACGGACCGGGGGCACATATTGGATCCTGGAGCGGAAATAAATATGGCAGCGGAACTTTTATGGGTATTGATGGCGTAATCGGCATCGAACTGGATCCGGATATTCCTTTTGCCTTCTCCCTCGATCTGAGGCCGGGCATCAACCTGATCGGCAACGAATGGGATAGCAGCAACCACTGGTTTTTCTGGCAGAGCCAGCTAAGCGTAAGGTATATTTTCTAGGCGTTTAACCCGGGCAGCATCACATTCTGGCAACCTTGAATTTCTTATTAATACAATTCCGGCTGTCAGTTTCATCCCTTCATCAGGAAACTCAGGTCGTCAGCAGGCTGAAGTTCAAGCGGTTCTTTACCGGCAACGAATAACCGCATGCTGCGGTTTCCAAGCAACTGAAGTTTATCGCCATCGAGCAGTAAGGCTGTGGCTTCGCGCAATCCCACCACTATCACTTCGGCATTCAGAGCCTGGAACTCGTTTATGCGCTGTTCGCGTGTTTCGCCTCCGTGTCCTTCGGGATTGGCATCCAGGTAATGGGGATTGATCTGAAAAGGAAGCAGGTTTAAAGTGTCGAACGATACAGGCTGAATAACAGGCATATCGTTGGTTGTGCGCAAAGTAGGACAGGCCACATTGGAGCCCGCACTCCATCCAATAAATGGAGTTCCCGCAAGGGCTTTCAGCCTGATAGCGGCCATAATACCTGTATCATGCATCATCTGTACCAGGCGGAATGTATTGCCTCCTCCTACTACAATGCAGGCGGCTTTATTTACAGCAGCAACTGGATCAGCGGCTGTATGCACCGACAGCACTTCGCATCCCCATAAGCCGAATACCTCACGTACACGTTCGGTATAATCATCCCACGAAACAGTAACACCTGCATAGGGAACAAAAAGTACAGATTTAATATTGTTTTTTTTGATAAACGTGCCCAGAATTTCCCTTGGCCAGCCTAAATACTCTTCGCCCTGATTGGTTGAATTGCTTAAAAGTAAGAGTTGCATAAAAGTATAGTTTTGAGGTCAAAGATAGAGGTTTTGCGAAATAACGGGATACTATAAGATAATACTCTATTTGAGCGCGTTTGCAATTCATGCCGGGCACTACATAACAAATGAGATCCTATTTATTATGGACCGTAGTTATTCACCAAGGCTGATTTTGAAATGAGGCAACTCAACACTTAACATCACTCTCGCCTGCAACGCATTAAATACTCTCATAAGAGTTTCAATTGTTACATTACTGGCATTATTTTCAATTCTTGAAATTTGAGCTTTTTGCACGCCGATTAGTTTCCCGAGTTCTTCTTGGGTTAATTTTCGCTCTTGTCTCGTTTGTTTTATTGCTTGTCCAATCAGGTCCATTTGTAATTCATATTCAAATCTGTCTCGGTTTGGAGTGCCAATTTTACCGATAAGTTTGTCCTGAACTTCGTCTAATGTATGTGTTTTCATTTCTTTGTCTTTTTAGCGATTTCTTTGTCTTCAAAGTATCTTGTACGAACTTGCTTTGCCTTTTGGATTTCGCTGTCCGGTGTTTTACTGGTTTTCTTGACTAATCCATGTGTTGAAACAACAAGTGTATTTTCAGGCATCAACACTCAAGTTCAGATGTTTGCCAAACCCTTCACGGAATATTCTCATAAAAGTTGAAAGCCGAATATCACTGGCATCATTCTCTATTCGGGAAATATAAGTCTTTGTTGTGCCGCACTTTTCAGCTAACTGCGCTTGAGTCATCCCATACTCTTTCCTGGGTTCCTGTCTTTTGGCTTATCGGATGAAAATAGTGCGGGAAAATTACTTATTGCCTGAGTTTTTCACAGCGAGATTTGAGTCGGTTGCAACTCGTACTTCTTTGCTAAACTTTCTAAGGTTTCCCTTTCTTTTAGAGCTTCAA
>CAIJPI010000239.1 GCA_903822525.1 uncultured Bacteroidales bacterium
ACCAAACCTTCGCACAGCGAACTGGAGGCAGTGCTTTCGGCCATGGTAGGTGCCATTGCAAAGAATCCGGCCGGGAAACTCTCGCCCGAATGGATACAAGCCATATCAGGTGTACTTGATGTGTATATGGGAAAGGTGCCGCCAACATTCGGTTCGTCGAATACTACGCCTGTTGAATTTGCCAAAACCATAAATCCCGACGATTATGTTGAGATCACCTCATACACCCATCATCCATACTATTCGTCCTTTTCGCTCGAAATTCCGGATAATTGGTCAGGGGGAGTATATTACAATGTGCCGCTCGATGAGTTAATCCAGATTATGGATAATTCCTTCCGAAACGGGTTTACCCTGGCCTGGGACGGAGATGTAAGCGACAAAGGCTTTTCGCATAAAAACCAGGTAGCCATTGTTCCGGAAGTTAATCTTGATAACATGGCAGCCACCGACCGCAGCAAATGGGAAGGTATTTCAGAAAAAGACCGTAAAAAACAGTTCTATACTTTTGAGAAACCTGTTCCGGAGAAAAATATTACTCCCGAGATGCGCCAGGCTGCATTCGATAATTTTTCCGCTACCGATGATCACCTTATGCATATGACAGGAACCGTTACCGACCAGAACGGGAAACGTTATTTCCGCACCAAGAATTCGTGGGCTGCCGACAGCAACAGCAATGGTGGCTACCTGAACATTTCGGAGGCCTATGTAAGGCTTAACACCATAGCCATTCTGGTTCACAAAGATGCGATCCCAAAAGACATCAGAAAAAAATTGACTATCAAATAGTTAAACTTTCCAAATAAAAGTCAGGAAAAATTCTATTTGTTAAAAGTTGCTCGAAACAGCAGCGTGTTAACATTTTTTAACAGCCATAGCGAGGGTTCGAGCAGTGGCTGTTTTTACTTTTGCAAGTCAAATATCAAAAAAAGCAATGTTAGAAAACAATATTAGTGAAATAAACGAAAAGATACAGCGCGAGAGTGCATTTGTCGACATCCTGACCATGGAAATGCACCGTGTGATTGTGGGGCAGAAACAGATGATTGAACGGCTTATCATTGGGTTACTTTCCAACGGGCATATTTTACTTGAAGGTGTTCCCGGTCTGGCAAAAACGCTGGCTATTAAATCTCTTGCCAATTCGATTGATTTAAGTTTCAGCCGTATTCAGTTTACGCCCGATTTACTTCCTGCCGATGTTGTTGGAACCATGATTTACAGTCCGCGGAACGAAGAATTCAATGTCCGTAAGGGTCCGGTATTTGCCAATTTTATCCTTGCCGACGAAATTAACCGTTCGCCTGCCAAGGTACAGAGTGCTTTATTGGAAGCCATGCAGGAAAAACAGGTAACCATAGGCGACAAGACCTATCCCCTACCCGATCCTTTCCTTGTACTTGCTACCCAGAACCCTATTGAGCAGGAAGGCACATATCCGTTACCGGAAGCCCAGGTTGACCGTTTTATGCTTAAGCTGGTTATAACTTATCCGCTCAAACAGGAAGAAAAACTGATACTGCGCCAGAATATCAATAACGAAGTACTCTCGACACGAAAAATCCTGAAACCTGAAGATATTCAACGTGCCAGGGCAATAGTGAAAGAAGTTTACCTCGACGAAAAGATCGAAAATTATATTACTGATATTGTATTTGCCAGCAGGTTTCCTGCAGATTACAACCTCAAAAAGTACAAGGACCTGATTCGTTACGGAGCTTCGCCCAGGGCGAGCATATTCCTGGCTATGGCTGCCAAAGCACTGGCCTTTATTAAGCGTCGCGGGTATGTGATCCCTGAGGATGTAAGGGCTGTTGCACATGATGTATTGCGTCACCGTATCGGGCTTACTTACGAAGCTGAAGCTGAAAATATCACTACCGAAGATATTATCAACGAAATTCTGAATTCAGTAGAGGTGCCCTAAACAGAACCCTGACATAGTCTCCATGTTAAGTCTGAGTCGTGATAGTATTGAAAGCAGCAAATCGTCCCATTTTATAATATATACACAAATTGGAACCCTCCGAGATTCTTAAGAAAGTCAGGCGTATCGAGATCAAGACCCGGGGCTTGTCGCGGAACATCTTTTCGGGGCATTATCACAGTGCCTTTAAAGGAAGGGGTATGGCTTTCAGCGAAGTACGCGAATACCAGTTCGGTGACGATATCAGGAATATTGACTGGAATGTGACTGCCCGTTTCAATACCCCTTACCTGAAGATTTTTGATGAAGAGCGGGAACTCATGGTCATGCTTATGATTGATGTCAGCGGCTCGAATGAATTCGGGACCAAGGGATCATTTAAGGAAGACCTGATGACAGAGATTGCCGCCGTACTTGCTTTTTCAGCCATTCAGAATAACGACAAAGTGGGTGTTATCTTTTTCAGCGATAAGATTGAAAAGTTTATTCCTCCCAAGAAAGGGACATCCCATATACTGCGGATAATCCGTGAGCTTATTGATTTTAAGCCTGAAAGCCAGGGCACTGATTTATCGGAGGCGCTGCGGTTTCTGACCAATGCCATTAAAAAACGCTGTACGGCCTTTATCATTTCCGACTTCATGGATCACTCTTTTGAACCGGCAATTAAAATAGCTTCGGGCAAACACGACCTGGTAGCCATCAGGGTATACGATGCCCGGGAGGCCGAACTTCCCCCTATCGGGATGATTGAAGTATATGATAAGGAAACTTCAGGCCGCGTATGGGTCGACACTTCGAGCAGGAAGGTACGCGATACCTACAGCAACTGGTGGAAAAACCACGAAGGCACCATTGACGGGATATTCAAGCGATCGGGCATTGACACAGCTGGAATCATTACCGGCCAGGATTTCGTAAAACCATTAATGAAACTATTTACTTTACGTGAAATGCGGCAATGAGGAAGACTATGTTTATTAACTCCAGGTACTTTTTCGCGATCGGTTTCATACTGATACTTACTGCTTTTTCAGGTGTGAAGGCTGAACCGCAGAAAGCAGTCCTCAGTCTCGATACTTCATCCATCAGGATAGGCGAACGTGTTCAGCTCAGGCTGAATGCAACTCTGCCCAAAACAGCCAGCATATTCTGGCCGGTAATTGCTGATACATTGTCAGGATCAGTTGAGGTGGCAGCAAAATCAAAGGTCGACACAAATGCCACGAGCCGCAAAGAGTTTATCAATTACAGCCAGACTATCCTGGTTACCTCCTTTGATACAGGGTTTCATTATATTCCTCCTTTTAGCATCCATTATACCTACAGCGGTGATACAACCCGGCATGAACTCCTTTCGGAAGGCGTGTACCTGAATGTGAAAGTAGTTGAAGTTGATACTACCCTGGCAATACGCGATATCAGGGGACCGATACAGGCTCCGCTTACATTTGCCGAACTGGCACCGTACCTGGGCGCTGTGGCAATAATTGGGCTTATTATCAGCCTGGTATGGTATTATATATGGCGTAGACGGATGAACAAGCCACTTTTCCCGGTTATAACACGGGTGCAAGGGCCTCCATGGCAAATTGCATTGCAGAGTCTTGCCGAACTGGAAGAGCGGAAACTTTGGCAAAGCGGTAAAATCAAGGAATATTATTCGGAATTAACCGATGTACTTAGGCATTACCTGCAAAAGCAACATGGCATTGAAGCTATGGAAATGATAACATCAGAGATACTTGATGCGTACGATCTGGCAGGAATCCAGCCTGATTCACGCC
>CAIJPI010000240.1 GCA_903822525.1 uncultured Bacteroidales bacterium
AAGCGCGAAGTGTTTGACCCGTACCGTTATATTCTACAGTTCCAGTGCTTGGAATCAAACTGCCTCCAGTAGTTCCGCTATTCAAAAATGCACCGCCTACTTTTAATAATCCAGCAGCTGAAAATACAATGGCAGCGCTTGCTCCAGTATTATCAGTAGTAATATTAGTGGTAATATTAGCTGTACCTGTAGAAATTGTAAGCTGATGTCTGCTTGTTCCGCCGCCATTAGTAAATGCAATGCTACCAGCATTAAGTATACCGGCACCTACGGCAACAGTATTCATTCCTGAATTAGTTCTTGCTAAAGTTATTAACCCTGTAACATTCAGTGTTATGCCTGAATTTATAGTCAGAGTAGTAGTTTGATTCGTCGTGGTAAAAACTAAAGTAGCACAAGTTGCATCTGCAGTGATTGTTATTGAGGCATTAGTCCCCATTGTAACGTTATCTGTCGCCACAGGCACTACTCCACCTACCCACGTCGTCGTTGCATTCCAGTTTCCTCCAGTTGTTGTACTTGTGATATTCGCGGAAATTGCAGATTCTGAAAATATTAGTGCAAAAAGCGCAACCAACCCCAGCTTTCTCCAACCCAAAATATTTGTTGCGCATCTCAAAGAATCTTTTTGTGAATTGATATTCCCGAATGTCGCTATTTTATTAAATGTTCTCATGCTTAAAATATTTTGAAACTGATGATTTTATACTTTATTAGAAAAGTCCTTCGCACTTATCTAAGAGATGATTTTGCCTGGTGACTTCTCATTTTATAATGATTAATGTATGCTTGCCGGTGCTACCGGGTTACTGTTAGTAGTATTGATAGTTACAGTAACTGTGGCAGTACATCCACTACCATCGGTAACCACAACAGTATAGGCGCCATCCTGCAGTCCTGAAATATCTTCAGTGGTCTGTGGAGTAGGGGTGAAGGTGGCTGGACCTGTCCATGAATAGGTATACGTGCCTGTTCCACCTGTTACAGTGAGTGCAATCGCACCATCGGCTGCGCCGGGGCACGATTCGTTGGTAAGCACAGTGCTCAGGCTTAAATTAATGGATTGAGTTATAGTTTTTGACAGAACTGCAGTACATCCGCTGGCATCGGTAACAGTAACTGAATAGGTGCCTGCTGCCAGGCCGCTACGGTCTTCGGAAGTGATGCCTCCGCCCCAGTTATAGGAATAGGGTAGGGTGCCTCCTGAGGCAGTAAGGTTAATTGACCCCGTTGAACCACCATAACATGCAATATTTACGGAAGTAGCACTTAAGCTAAGAGCAGCAGCAGGTTGCGATACCACAATTCCTGACAGGGTTTTGGTGCAGTTGTTGGCATCGGTTACAACAACGGAATACGTTCCGGCCAATAAACCGGTTCTGTTCTGAGAAGTTGACCCGTCATTCCATAAACAGCTTTTGGTTCCTGTACCACCATTTATTGATAATGTGGCCGCCCCGCTGGTATTTCCGAAACAATTTACATTTGTAATAGTAGGAGTAATTGTAATGGCAGAGGGTTGCGTAATTACTATATCGCTTGCTGTCACCGAACAATTAGAAGCATCGGTTGCAGTTACAGAATAAGTACCTGCAGCCAGGCCACTGCGATTTTGAGTTGTAGCCCCGTCAGACCACAAGAAGGTGAACGGCGGAGTACCACCTGTTACGTTTGCAACTGTTATACTTCCTGTAGTTAATGCATTGCACAAGATATTGGTCGGAGTAGCACTCAGTGAGCCAATAGCTGGATTTGCAGCAATAGTTACTGCAAATACTTTTGAACTCCCGGCCCCATTGCCGGATGTAACAGTAACAGTATATGTTCCTGCTGCCAGCCCGGTGATGCTGGTTCCTGTTCCTGATCCACTGCCGCCCCCGGAGAGTGCCCAAGTCCAGACAAAAGGTCCGGCGGCACCGGTAATACTCATGGTAATAGTACCATTAGTACTCCCAAAACAGGAATTTGTCAAAGTTGTAACTACCTGTATATCACATGAAACAACTGAAGTTTTCGAATTGTTATAAACCCTGCCGCATAAGTCGGTAATCCCAACAGTTATAGGACAGGAGGTTGTGGTTGTAACCACAGGGGGAGAATATATTGCTTTTGTCTTATCGGATGGATATGCAGGATTTGCTGCAAAAGTTCCACCGCAGGCCGAATACCATGAAACAGTATAATCATTCGGATTTACTCCGACAGGGAATTCGAAATATACAGGAGTTGGTGTTCCTGAAACCACACTGGATGGGATACCGGTTAAGTCAGGTACTACGGTAGCATCTTTTCCCGACATAAACGAAAAGTTAAAAAATGCCCTCTGGGCTGCTATATTTGCAGGTAGCTGAGCATTATTGAGTGAATGTGCCGCTTCAATCATAACATAACCCCTGTTTGGGTCGCCAAATCCTCTGCCATAAGCAATAATTGCTGCCCTGTATTTTGCATCCGGACCTGAAACCTGGGCATGATCAGGATCATAGGCGCCAATGGTGGTAGTTGATCTCCAGCCACCGTTTAAAATCGGGATGTATACTTGTTCCAGACCATTCTGGGTAGCAGCATCAATACTGCCCAGAAACTGCATAAATGGATCGCCATGGCTGGTATAGGTATACGGAGGCCCGCCGTTGGTATGATGGTTATAAAGCTTCAAAGCATTTTCAATTGTTGTTACTGTACCTGTAGGAAAAGCAACTGATGCAACTTTATCGGAAAGAAAATTCGTTTGCTGCGAATGATCAGCAGGATTAAACATATCTTCAAGCTCGCTGCCGGCAGTACAGGAAAGCCAGATAGAACCTTTGTAGTTGAGATTCCAGAAATACAGATTGTTGTGTGTCGACCACTGGGGGTAAGCATGTGGCATCACAAATATATCATCGCAATATCCAAGTGCAGAAGGTAGTTTTGTTAAGGAATAAGCACTTGCCGGAATACCAGCATTGGTAAAGTAAGGTACTGCCACGCTGCCATTCAGAAGGTCCATAGTCCATCGGGGAACTGACGATACAAGAAGTGTCATAGCCACTGGCACCTCAATGGGCGATGTAGTCGTCACTCCAACTACTCCTTTTGTTTGCCAGTAAGCAATCCTGGTATTAACAGCTGCTGTGCGGTATTCTGCCGGAATTATAAAAGGGCCACCTTTATAATCAACACCATTATAGGTAAAGTCGACACCGTCTTTTACTTTTCCGGGAGAAATTATCCATTTAACAGGTATTTTGTTATTTACAATCAGATCATAGATCATTCCATAGGGCTTCAGTCCATTCCCCACTGTTTGCGGAACAATACCCATATTGATGATAAATGAACCCGGTGCTAAGGTTGTCATTTGAGCCTTAGCGGGAGTTGGCCTGATAACTAATCCCAGAAATAGTAAAAACAGCAGACCTGTTCTTATCCTCTGGTATATGGTTATAAATGAAAAATTCATATGTATGGGCTTAATAATTTGTTGAAAAAGATTCTGGTTATGGACATGTCTATTATATTGGATAGGCTTTAACGGGTTGCCCTTTCCGGCTGTATGATGTATTGAATTCAAAAATTTATACATGGTAATCTGATTTGCGGATTATTTGTAAGCGTGTTATCAGTATATAGATTTTCTTACACTTTCCTTTGTTAAGCTATTTACTAATACCGGTTCTTTTTTTATAGTAATGATTGACCTGTAACTCAATTGTTTTTAACGTAAAACACGTAAATATCCCCATTAGCCGACCTGAACCGGATATGTGAATTGAATATTAAATGAAAATGGATTTTAAGTCTACAGTTATTCTAGCTTCATGCTTGTGTGTTGCCAATGTTTTTGTCTTTAGAGGTCTCGAGTTTGCTAAAAAGGTGTTTAAAGCGTATTTAGTATTGAAACAATTTCACATCCAACAAATTCTCCCACTTGTTCTCACCCGATCTTCACAAACTGTAAAGCATTAAGAGTAGAATGTTTGCCAATAGTTTATGTTCATTTTTAATAAAGGTAATACAATCGAGGCGCATTTATACTTATTGACATCAGCCAGTAAAAATATTTTACAAATACTGACCCTCTTTTTATGTTTAGAGCCAGATCTTATGTAGACACAATTTCCCCCAAACTCTGTCAGAGTATCCTTTTCGACTTCAAATAATTTGTCAATAAACTGAATAGTATCGGATTAGACTGTCGTTTCTGCAGAATAAATAACTAAGCAGTATATCGCCGGCATGGGGACAAAATATTTTTCAGCGTCAAACATAAAGAGTTTTTTGAATATAAACAAATTGGTTAGAATTCGAAGGGCTTACTGTTTGGTGAAGCATGAGAAAATAGCTGTACGTAAGAAAAAAGTGCTAAAATATTTTCTAAAAACCTGAACAGGATTTTTCAGTTAAATCTTTTTGATTTCAAAACTTTAAAAGTTCAATAATAATGCACAGTTAATTGATTGTCAGCAATATAGTGGTATCAACTTCTTAGCAATTAATGCATTGTTAATTTTTAATTGTAATCGCTTACTATTTGGGGTAATTAAAAAATTGCCGGAGCGGGCAAAACTTCAGCAATTCAAGGGAATGATCAGGGGAAATAAATCTGTTTACTGATCACGTAGAGCTAAAGTTATTTCGAAGAATTGAAAAGGGAAATTCCTATGACCTTGGGTAAAAGTTTTAATTGGTATTGTTTGAAACTTTACCTGATTATTGTTACACTCCCTCTAAGGGTTCGTTTTACTATACCATTCAGTGTTAATTCATACACATCGCAGATATAATAATATACTCCGTCGCTCACTTCCTGGCCTGAACCCTGTATTTCCCCGTTCCATTTAATCGCCGGATCCTGGGTGGTGAAAACCACGTTTCCCCATCGGTTAACTATTTGCAAATCGATTTTTTCGACTGAAGTATAAGGGAAAGGAACAAAAAAGTCATTCCTTTCGTCCCCGTTTGGCGTAAAAATATTGGGTAAACGGTATTTCCCGCATACATCGCTATCAATGCATACCGTATCGCTCATTGCGCTCCGGTTACCAACTGAATCTATTGCAACAACTGAATAGCATCCGGCAATGGTTATAAGGTCGGAGTGGGAATAGGTCAAAGCCTGTGTTGAATCGAGTAATACAAGGTTTTCGGCTTGCGGAGGCCGGTAATAGACCAGGTATTTTACAATATCAATTGAACAATCCGGATCGGTATTAATCCAGCTAAGAATATTCTTAAAGCTGTCGCAGTCAGCCTGAACATCCAATACAGGTGCACAGGGGGCTTCGTTGTCAACTGGAGTTGAACATGATTCCTGCGAATAGTTAATAAGGGGATCGGTAATTCCTGCTGTTCCATAAGTTCCGATTGATTTTACCTGGTAACAGTATGATTTACCGTTAATAAGATTCAGATCAGTAAAATTGGGCACTGTCGATATGCCGATTGAATCGAACAACTGTGTAATTTCATTTTTCCTGAAAATAACAAACTGCTCATTGGTCCAGGGTACAACCGTATTGATATTTATCTTGATTTTTTTATCACCCGGAGTAAACGTGATATAAACTGATGACGCTTTCTGTGAAGGTCCGATCAGGAACCGGAGACCGGGAGTGTCGTTGTATAACTCAACCCTGTAGCTTAATCCATGATCCTGTGTATTTAAAGGCTCATCAATATAAATTGTATCGTTCAGCAACATCAACGAATCAATCAGGTTGAAAGCCAAACCGCCAAGGTCATCTGATCTGTATATCAGGTATTTATATGGTCCAGGCGCTTGAAGGGTATCGATTTCAGTAGGCTTCGACCATACCAGGTAAACTCGTCCATCGGTAATTCCTGTTTTCTGAATGCTTACATTTGTAATGACCGGTACATCTTTCTTAAGTTGCGCACATGCCTCATTCGAAGCATAACTTTCGGCGCCGTCAGGATAGGTTGCTACAACCATATAGCAGTAGTCGATGCCACGTGAGAGCTCACTGTCAGTATAAATTGTGTCGGTGGTATTTAAAGTTGCTGTTAACTGGTATCCGGTATAGGAAGGTACGCCGGTCTCACAATAGCCGGCTACATATCCATAATATCCATTCCGTCTGTAAATCTTATATCCGCTAATATTGGAGCAACGGTTTTTATTCCATTTTAATTGTATGGTATTTCCTAAAGGCAAGGCAACCAGATTCTTAGGAGCCGGTCCTACCACCTTGATGTTCATGCTTTTTAAGTCGAAGAGGTTAACCGGTAAGTCATTGTCAGTAGCTCTGAAATATACCTGGTAAGGATTTTTTCTGACATGGCTACACACAGTCTCCCACCTGAAAATACCGGAGTTATGACCTATGGAGTCAGCAGGTGAAATAAATTCTGCCGGATTAGCAATTTCAAAAGGTGCACCCGCAGCCGTAAGCTTAATATAGTTGTTGTCAGCATCGGTTGCTGAAACCCTGAATTGAATCGTATCACCGGCCTCAACACAGGTATCGTTTATAGGTGCAAGCACAGGGGCTGTATTGTCGCAGGATACAATGGTGATCTGCATATCCCTGGTAATGTATCCGATCTTAAGTCCGTTACGCCATTCTTCAATCAGGAAAGCAATATTATATTCTCCCTGCATCTTTGGATTAGCCCATAGAATTTCACCGGTAAGTGGATTCATGTTGAATGAACTTCCTATATTAGTGCCTACCTGGTTGGGTAGCTGAAATCCCGGGATGTAATCGCCCCCTGCGCCTCTGCAGGTTGTCAGCCTGAAGGAAAGGCTGTCGCCATCAGGATCAAAAGCACCGGGATTATGTAGAAACGGTTGGTTTACACATCCAAGGTCGATAGGTGGTAGCAGGAGTTGAGGGGAGGAGTTGGGGCCGATAAATGGATTTATAATAAGCTCAGTTTCAATAAATAAAGGTACTTCAACCGAGTTGGGTATATTTACAATTCCATAATTCCGGTTAGGATCTTCGAGTGTGATTTTGTATGTGGCGGCACCTGTAAAAGTGTGAATACCAACATAAAGGTTTTTTTTAATATCGGGTCCTACAATATCTCCAATATGTCCCTGGGGCCCAATCGGCCCATTGGTACGTTGCAGCGTGGTACTGGTATTATCGCCCCAGTTTATTTCGAGTTCGAACCTGTCAGCTGGACTTGGGGCGTATGAATAAGTGACAATGGTTATTTCGTAGGTAAGACCTGATATGTATTTGAATGATATCTCACCTGCTCGCTGGTGTGTGGCTTGTAAGGGCCCTGCAAACCAGATAAATACGAATAAGAAAATAAGACATTTCTTCATAGTGATCAATAGTCAGGTAGTGCTTTCCCCGGAAACCAAGCCAGGTAATGGCTTTAAACTTCAAAAGTACAAATTATGCGTTTAACGGAATGACATTAATTGCAGTGTGTTTAATTATTAAATATTTTGGCTGTTTTGGGAAGAAACGTATATAAGAACATAAATTTTGAAAAATGGATTATCCGGATGTAGTTTTTTTTGAAAATAATGGAGCAGTGCAGTAAAATGACAGATTGATTTTTTCTACATGGAATTCCTGTAATTGCGAGAAACAGAATATAGTTGTTCTGAATTTGCTGTAACCATTCTTGTGTTTTATTTCAACTCGTAGTGGAAGTGAAATATTTTTCAATTAAGGGGTCAACCAGAATAGTTAAACCATAATATGCCGGCCCCATTGTAAAATAAACAATTCTCATCCACCAGGGGGCATGAATACAGTTGCAGAAGGGTAGCCCAATTGTGTTTCCTGACATGGTATCACGAATTTCGATGACATGAAAGGCATAGGTTTCGATTAATACAAGCAATATCCAGAAAAGTGGTATAAATAGCATAAAATTTATCAGCCGGCGTTTTGTTCGGAAATGATTAAATATTTCGGATACCCCGATCAGTCCTAATGACCAGGATAGGATTGGCAGGATATTCATGCCGGAAATAATAATATATGCATGATTATATCCATAATTTTCCTGGGCTAAAAAAACCCAGCAAAAGGCTATTACCGTTGATATTATCAGATGTGATAAACTTAAATACCTGTTAGTGATTGTCGTGTAAATGAAAATAATGATCCAGGATGAAAGCAGGATTACATCAGCATGGCCGGCAAACAGGGAAATTCCAGTCAGTATACCTGCCAGAATTATCAGGTCGGAAGCAATCATAATCAATCCTGATTTGGTTATTGTTCTAGTGTTCATATGGTTTGGTTTTTTAGTTTTCCTTACTAATCAGTATAATTGATACCTAGGTAAGTTCTCAGCGTGCAATTTGGGGTAAAAAATTATCCTAAATATAGCAATAAATGATCAAATGTGATTCGCAGACTTTAATTATCCTTTACAATGCCCGTATCCTGATCAAAGAATTTTAGTATTTTTGATGTGTTTAAGCAGGAAGGATTACGGGGTATGTATAATATTGATCCGCTGAAGGAGAAAAAAGAAATTGTAAAACGATACCGTGCTTTGCTCAGGGCATGGAATTCGAATAAAGGCGTTCAGGAAAATAACCTGGTCCGAAAGGCGTTTATCATGGCATCACAGGCGCACTTTACCATGCGCAGGCGTACCGGCGAACCTTACATTTATCACCCACTTGAGGTAGCACGAATAGTTGCCGGCGAAATTGGCCTGGGTGAAACTGCCATAATCAGTGCTTTGCTTCATGATGTGGTTGAGGATAATCCTGATTATTCAATCGAGATGATCAGGCAGAATTTCGGCGATAAAGTGGCCTACATTGTCGACGGGCTTACTAAAATAAAGGATGGTTATGAACGGCTTGAATCGACAGCGCAGGTTGAAAATATAAAAAAAATGCTGTTAACCCTCAGCGACGATGTTAGGGTAATTCTGATAAAACTTGCCGATCGCCTGCACAATATGCGTACGCTCGATTCAATGCCGGCCTCGAAGCAGCAGAATATAGCAGCCGAAACGCTTTACTTGTATTCCCCGCTTGCGCACCGCCTCGGGTTGTATGTAATCAAGAGCGAACTCGAGGACCTGGCCCTCAAATACAATGAGCCGGAGATTTATCGTACAATCTCGATGAAACTGCAGGAAACGGAACAGGAACGTATGCGTTTTATACAAAAATTCATCTTTCCGGTAAAAAAAGCGATGGCATTGCAGGGTATCAATTTCGAAATTGATACCAGGGCAAAATCTGTTTACTCCATTTATAAAAAAATGCAGGTCAAGGAAATTCCTTTCGAGGAGGTGTATGACCTTTTTGCCGTACGAATAATTATAGAGTCACCACCTGAACAGGAGAAACTGGATTGCTGGCGTATCTATACCCTGGTAACAGATAATTACAACCCAAAACAAAACCGGCTACGCGACTGGATATCGACTCCAAAGGCCAATGGTTACGAATCACTGCATACCACTGTTATGAGCCCTACCGGGCAATGGGTTGAAGTTCAGATACGGACCCGCAGGATGCACGAAATTGCCGAAAGAGGGTATGCTGCCCATTGGAAATACAAGCAACAGATAGATAAAGATAAGGCCCAGGAATCAGGCCTCGACGACTGGCTGGCAGAAGTCCGTAAGATTCTGAAATCGCCCGATTCCAATACACTGCATTTTCTCGATGATATTAAGCTGACACTGTTCAGCGACGAAGTTTTTGTGTGGACTCCAAAAGGGCATCTCAAATCATTGCCGTCAGGAAGTTCGGTACTCGATTTTGCATACCTGGTTCATACAGAATTAGGCAATCATTGCATTGGAGTTAAAGTAAACCGGAATCTTGTGCCACTCAACCAGGTTCTCCGCAGCGGCGACCAGGTCGAAATTATTGCTTCAAAAAAGAGTTTCCCAAAGGAAGAATGGCTCGACTATGCTTTTACGCCAAGAGCCCGTTTTAGTATCAAGGAAGCGTTGAAGGAGCAGCGAAAAGTCCAGGCAGGTGAAGGGCGCTTAAAACTGATAGAGATTTTCAGGAACCTTGATGTTAAATCAAGTAAAAGCAATGTGATCCGCTTCAGTGAGCATATGGGGTTAACAAGTCCTGCCGATCTTTTTTATAAAGTATACCTTGATCAGATTCATGATAATCAGGTTGCAGATTTCTTTCAGACTGAAAACAAGGAGTTTCAATCTCAGGATGCTAAGGATAAAGTTGATCCAGTGCAGGGGGCTAATAAGCAATCGGCTAAAACAAGAGCAAAACATGGACCTCTTATTGACCTTGATGATTTTAGTTTTAGTATTGCTCTATGTTGCCATCCTTTACCCGGTGATGAAATAATCGCTTTTACCCCTGATGGAGTGAGCCGTATTGTACACCGTACGAACTGCAGCGAAGCTATTGAGCTTATGACCCGCTTTGCCAACAGGGTTATACATACCCGCTGGTCGAATAAACCGATGAATACGTTCCTGGGCGGGTTAAAAATAAGTGGCTTCGACCGGAAAAACATGATCTCGGATATAATCAGAGTGATTAGCGATGATATGCATTTCAACGTCAGGTCATTTCATATTGATACCTCAGGTGAATTGTATGAAGCATATATCAGCTTTTTTGTTCGCGATACACTCGATATCACCAATACTATCGAAAGGATAAAGCAGATTGAAGGTGTGTCGGCTGCTTCCCGTATGCTCAGATTTATTAAAACATAATCTGGATTTGGTCCGCTTTTACAGAATTACGTTGATGTTCATTCATTAAAGACATCCGGGAAATTCAAATCTCTCTGTTTTTGATAAAATTTCGAATCTATTTTTATTTATTCTAAATAGAGATAAGAAATTTTTATATTTTTACATCAAATTCGAAGGGTATGATATCTGAGTCAAAAAAACTTAACTACGAAACAGTCAAAAAGCTGTTTACTGACTATCTTGAAAAACTGGGACATCGTAAAACGCCTGAACGGTTTACAATTCTGAAAGAGATTTATTCTACCGAAGGCCACTTTGATATAGAATCTCTGTATATTCAGATGAAAAATAACAAATACAGGGTAAGCCGCGCTACGTTGTACAACACAATTGAGTTGTTACTCAGTTGCAACCTGGTTACAAAACATCAGTTTGGAAATAACTGTGCGCAGTTTGAAAAGTCATTTAAATTCCGTCAGCACGACCATTTTATTAACATGGAAAATGGCGATGTACTTGAGTTCTGTGATCCCCGCATCCAGGAAATTGTTGTTTCGGTCGAAAAATCACTGGGCGTAAAAGTTACGCATCATGCTCTGACGCTGTATGGTACCCGCGTTAAAACAGAAGCTGTTAATTAAGGTTTTTCTTGTTTGTTGTTAACTCTTTTTTGGATAGCTATCCGGAAATAATTTTATCTTTGCAATACTATCAACAACAACCTCCGAAGGGTTGTTTAACTTGTGTTTAGATGAAAATAGATGTATTGCTGGGCCTGCAATGGGGCGACGAAGGAAAAGGTAAAATTGTGGATGTTCTCACTCCTCAGTATGATATAATAGCAAGGTTTCAAGGCGGCCCTAACGCCGGACACACCTTGCAGATAGATGGTGATAAACATGTGCTGCACACTATTCCATCCGGGATTTTTCATCCTGAAAAAATTAATATTATAGGGAATGGTGTAATTGCCGATCCTTATATTCTATCGCAGGAACTGGCAAAACTGGTGGCCAAAGGAGTTAACCCTCTTGTGAACCTTCGTATTTCGAAGCGTGCTCACCTTATACTGCCCACGCACCGTATGCTCGATGCAGCCTATGAGCAGGCTCTGGGTGCCGGGAAGATAGGATCAACACTAAAAGGAATAGGCCCTTGCTATACCGATAAAACTGCCCGTTACGGATTACGTTTCGGCGATATTCTGGCTTCCGACTTTACCGAAAAATACAACAGTCTTAAAAATCGCCATCTGAATATTCTGAAGTCGTATAATTTTGATCATAACATTCAACTTATCGATAAGATTCCTTTCGACGAATACGAGAAAAAATGGTTTGAAGCCGTTAGCGAGCTTCGTGCATTCCCATTGATTGATAGTGAGCTTTATATAAACAAAGCACTGGCCGAAGGCAAAACCATCCTGGCTGAAGGAGCCCAGGGAAGTTTGCTCGATGTCGATTTTGGCTCTTACCCGTTTGTTACTTCTTCCAATACCATTGCCGCAGGGGTCTGCTCGGGCCTTGGAGTTCCGCCTTCAGCCATAGGAAAGGTTTTTGGAGTTTTTAAAGCGTATTGCACACGTGTTGGAAGTGGCCCTTTCCCAACTGAACTTGCCGA
This sequence comes from uncultured Bacteroidales bacterium, assembly GCA_903822525.1. GTDB lineage: Bacteria > Bacteroidota > Bacteroidia > Bacteroidales > UBA4417 > UBA4417. The sequence continues at coordinate 12,253 of CAIJPI010000240.1, forward strand.
TGCAACAGGCGAACTTCTGCGCGACAACGGTAAGGAATTCGGATCTACAACAGGCCGCCCGCGCCGTTGCGGATGGCTCGATCTTCCTGCCCTGCGCTATGCTATTATGCTGAATGGCGTTACCGACCTGGTGATGATGAAATCGGATGTAATGAACGACTTCGATACCATTAATATCTGTACCGGCTACGAAGTAAACGGACAAATAACCCAGGATCTTACTTACGAAACTCTGAGTAACCCTGTAATGCCCATTTATGAGTCACTTCCAGGCTGGAAAAAATCGCTGAGCGGAATAAGTGATTATAATTTAGTTCCTGAGAATCTGAAACTATATACTGATTTCATTGAAAAAGATGCCGGGCTGCCCATAAAAATACTTTCTGTCGGACCTGGAAGGGAAGAAACAATTCTGAAATAGACATAAAGCATTCATCAGCAGGCTATTTCTATACCTGCTCATAGAATTGAGAAAGAGAGACACCCATCACACAGAAGACACCGGCTTTACAACCGGTGTTTTTTTTTGATCTGAATACTTTCTTTATGCTAACTCAGAGTTTGAATAAACAAAAACGGCCACCCTGAGGCAGCCGTTTTATTTTTATATATTCACAGGGTAACTCTGTTACCCAAATGGATAAATTTAAAGTTTGCGTTTTACTTCTACTTCTTCGTAACCCTCAATAATATCTCCTATTTTGATATCGTTGAAGTTGTCGATATTCAATCCGCATTCGTAGCCGGTGAGGACTTCTTTGACATCATCCTTGAAACGCTTGAGCGAACCCAGCGACCCGGCGTGCACCACAATACCCTCGCGGATAACGCGTATGCGTGTATTACGGGTTACTTTACCATCCAGTACCATACATCCGGCAATGGAACCAACTTTAGAGTTGCGGAATACTTCGCGTATCTCAACATTACAAACAATCTTTTCTTCAATTTCAGGAGCAAGCATGCCTTCAATTGCCAGCTTGATTTCGTTGATAGCCGTATAGATGATAGAATAGAAGCGGATATCAATTTCTTCGCGCTCGGCTAATTTGCGGGCACTCATACTCGGGCGAACCTGGAAGCCGGCAATAATTGCATTGGACGCTGAAGCGAGCAGTACATCACTTTCGGTAATGGCACCCACGCTCTTGTGAATAACATTAACCTGAACCTGTTGTGTTGAAAGTTTCAGCAGTGAATCTGACAAGGCTTCAACTGATCCGTCAACGTCAGCTTTCACAATAATATTCAACTCCTTGAAGTCGCCGATAGCAATACGGCGTCCGATTTCGTCGAGGGTGATATGTTTCTGGGTACGGATTCCCTGTTCACGTTGCAGTTGCTGACGTTTGGTAGCAATTTGCTTGGCTTCGCGTTCGTCAAGCATTACTTTAAACTTATCGCCTGCCTGTGGAGCACCAGTTAGTCCAAGTAGGAGAACAGGAGCTGATGGCCCTGCTTCTTTAACCGGCAGATTACGTTCGTTATACATGGCTTTCACTTTTCCATAAACAGAACCGGCCAGAACAAAATCGCCTAAGCGCAGTGTACCTGTTTGAACCAATAGTTTTGCAACATATCCGCGGCCTTTATCGAGCGACGATTCAATAACCGTTCCCGAAGCTCTGGCGTCAGGATTGGCATGCAGGTCGAGTAATTCAGCCTCAAGTAAAACTTTATCGAGAAGTTCGGTAACATTAATACCTTTCTTGGCTGATATTTCCTGACTCTGGTACTTTCCGCCCCAATCTTCAACAAGAATATTAAGTTTCGAAAGTTCTTCCTTTATTTTTTCCGGATTTGCACCGTTTTTATCAATTTTATTAATAGCGAATACCATTGGAACTCCGGCAGCCTGTGCATGGTTGATAGCTTCCTTGGTTTGAGGCATAACAGTATCATCAGCCGCTACTACAATGATTACAATATCAGTGATTTGGGCACCACGGGCACGCATAGCAGTAAATGCTTCGTGGCCCGGTGTATCGAGGAAAGTGATCTTACGGCCATCTTCCAGCTGTACTTCGTAAGCGCCAATATGCTGGGTAATTCCCCCGGCTTCGCCTGCAATAACGTTGGCACTGCGGATATGGTCGAGTAATGATGTTTTACCATGATCCACATGGCCCATTACAGTAACGATAGGATTACGTGGTTTCAGCAGTGAAGGATCCTCGGTTTCATCCGAATTGTCAATTGCTTCCTGTACTTCAACACTTACAAATTCAACTTTATAGCCGAATTCGTCAGCAAGCACCGAAATGGTTTCGGCATCGAGGCGTTGGTTGATCGAAACAAACATCCCGACAGCCATACAGGTTGCGATAATTTTTGTAACAGGTACATCCATCATGATCGAAAGGTCGTTGGCAGTAACAAATTCAGTTACTTTGAGCACTTTCTTGTCTTCTTCGAGCCTGGCAACTTCTTCCTGCAAATGCTGGCTGGCAACATTCCTTTTTTCGCGGCGGTATTTCGAGGCTTTCGATTTTCCGGTTCCGCTCAGGCGCTGAAGGGTTTCCTTGATTTGTTTCTGGATGTCTTCTTCTGTAAGTTCCGGTTTTGGCTCAGGATGACGCGAATGGCCTCCTTTTGCCGCAACAGGCTTGGCTTTTAACCTGTCATGAGGTTTAGCCGGGGTAACAATACGTGGAGTGCTTCCTGGTGTTGCGCCTGTAGCAGGAGCATCGGCAGTGCCGGTTTTTCCTTTATTCAGACGTTTGCGCTTACGTTTTTTCGATTTGCTGTCTTCATCACTCGATGAAGCAACAGGTTTACGTGGCTCAGGACGCGAAGGTTGTGGTAATTCGATCTTGCTCAGAATCTTCGGCCCCTCAAGTTTTGTAAACTTGGTCTGAAGATAGTTAGAGTCAGATTTTTTATATGTTCCATCAATCGAAGGCTGGTCGCTGATGCGGGAAAGAGTAGACTCGGGCAATCCATCAGCCAAAGTCTCTGCTGATGCTTCAGGTATTTCCTGAACTACAACTGCAGTTGGTATTTCAACAGGCGCATTTGCAGGCAATTCAGAAACGGCGACTGGGGTTTCGGTAACTGGAAGGGATTCCTTTTTTTCTTTTTTATGATCTTTCGCAGGAACAACTTCAGGATTTTCGGCCTTTTCTTTTTTCCTGGGTTTTTTATCGAATTGCTTCAGATCAATTTTGCCAAGCACTTTTGGTCCTGTCTGCACTGTATCTTCACTTTCTGAAACAGGTACCTGTTCCGAAACCTGTTCAGCTGCAGTTACTTTAGGTTTGGCTGCACTTTCGTCCGATTCGGTTGATGTTGAGTCAGGAGTTGCATGTGCTTTGGCCGGTGTATGGGTTTCATGTTCGGCTGCAACAGCCTCAACAATTTTCGGTGCTTTTACTGTATCCTTCTCATCTTTCGACGCAGCTGTTGCTGAAACAGGTGCCGGTGATTGAGGGATTTCGACCTTACCCTGTGAAGGTAAATCTTTCTCAGGAGTTTTTTCAACTGCAGGTGTTTGCACAGCAGCCGGCTTTGGAACAGCAGGAATAACTGCAGGAGCTATTTCTGGTACAGCAGCTTTAACTGTACTTTCGATTGCTGGCTTAATTTCGTCAGCTTCTTTGGCAAGAGGTTTCTTTTCCTCAGCCTTAGCAGCTTTCTGAGCCTGATACTCCAGTTCTATATGTTTGGCAATATCTTTGGCAGCCTTATCGGGCTGATATTCTTTTACCAAAAGAGTATGCATTTCCGGACTTAACTTAGTGTTCGGATTACTATCGATTTTATGACCTTTCTTATGCAGAAAGTCAACGATAGTGGTTACACCGACATTAAATTCGGTTGCGGCTTTTCCCAGCCTGATTGATATAGGTCCGTCTGACATGCTTTTTTCGAAATTTCGCCTGAAGCTCGGAATAAGTGAGTAAAAGTACGATTTAATTTTCAAACTTATGTTTATTGGTAACAGATAACAAATGCACACATAATAATGCATTGTCCTGATGAACATGGGATAACTGCTTATCTTAGGTTCATCAGCTGTAATTATGGGTTATTCAAACTCAGCTTTCAGAATCCTGTGAACTTCGCGGATAGTTTCTTCTTCCAGCTGCGAACGGCGTACCAGTTCATCAGCACTCAGTTCAAGAACACTCTTTGCTGTGTCACAACCAATACTCTTTAACTCGTCGATGATCCACTGATCGATTTCGTCGTTGAATTCCTGAAGGTCAACATCTTCGTAATCGGAATCGGTATCACGGTAAACATCAATTTCATACCCGGTTAGTTTGCCGGCAAGTTTAATGTTATGGCCGCCTTTACCTATTGCTAATGAAACCTGGTCGGGTTTCATATACACTTCGGCTCTTTTGGTTTCATCATCCAGGGTTATGGATGTGATTTTTGCAGGGCTAAGTGAACGCTGAATATAAAGACTTGAATTGGATGTGAAATTGATAACATCTATATTTTCGTTTCTCAGTTCACGCACAATGCCGTGAATCCTCGATCCTTTCATACCTACACATGCACCAACAGGGTCGATGCGGTCGTCGTACGATTCGACGGCAATTTTAGCACGTTCGCCCGGAACCCTTACAATGTTCTTAATGGTGATAAGACCATCGAAAATTTCGGGTACTTCAGCCTCCAGCAAACGCTCAAGGAAAAGGGGTGAAGTGCGTGAAAGAATAATAACCGGTGAGTTTTTCTTCATATCAACACGGGCAACAACTGCACGTATGGTATCGCCTTTACGGTAAAAATCGCCCGGAATCTGTTCGGTTCTTGGCATAGTGAGTTCCAGATCTTCATCGTCGAGGATCAGGATTTCATTTTTCCAAACCTGGTAAACTTCTCCGGTAACAATATCTCCGATACGGTCTTTGTATTTACGGAAAATGTTATCTTTTTCGTATTCCTGAACCTTCGATATCAGGTTCTGCCTGACGGTAAGGATCTCACGGCGGCCGATATCAGCAAGTTTGATGGCTTCAACCACTTCTTCCCCGACTTCAAAGTCAGGTTCGATTTTAATAGCTGCCGAATATGAGATCTGAAGGTTCTCATCCTCAAGTTCCGCGTCTTCAACGATGATTCGTTTGCGCCAGATTTCGAGGTCACCTTTATCCACATTAACGATGATATCGATATTTTCGTCGGTACCATGCTTTTTAATCAACATATGCCTGAATACGTCTTCAAGAATACGCATCAGAGTTTCACGATCAATGTTTTTGAATTCCTTGAATTCAGAAAATGTCTCGACCAGGTTGATGTGCTCCATTTCGCCCATGGCAAATCAATATTTGAGTTTCAGATTTTAATGATTTCTTTTGTTTCCTTTATATCGCTATACAGGAATTTATGCGTAGTTTCAGTTATGACTTTCTTTATTTTGGTAACCGCATTCACGCTGAATTCTTTATCATCAGCAGCAGTGAGGGTGCCTTCAATTTTACTGTTGTCTTTAAGCAGAACCGAAACTTCGCGACCAATATTTTTAATGTACTGGCGTGAAAGCTTATACGGCTGATCAAGACCGGATGATGAAACATTTAATTCGAAATCTTCAGATTCGCGGTCCAGCTGCGATTCGATAAATTTACTCAATTCAATGCAATGTTCGATAAGTACATGAGTGTCACTATCGATAAATATCCTGATGCGGTTATCCGATCTTACTGCAACGCTTACTGCAAAACGATCGGTACCCTCAAGGTGAGTGTTGGTAAGATCTTTTATAAGTTGTTCGCTGATCATTAATGCGTTAAGTTTCGTTTATAAAAAGTGCAATTTAATAAAAGAGGGGACAAAAGCCCCCTCCACTTGTCGTAACGAGTCTGTATACCATAATCTGTATACAAACTGTTGAATTCTGTCACCTGACCAAAATTACTTGTTTTTGGCAAGGAAAACTTTTTATCGGGAAATGATAAAAAGTACTTTCAGTCAGTTGCTTGAGTCAATGTTGTCCGACCAGGATTCGAACCTAGACCGAATGGACCAAAACCATTCGTGCTGCCTTTACACCATCGGACAAACTAATTATCTTCTCTAAAAGGACTGCAAAAGTAGTATTTTTTTTTAATATATGTAAATCGAGATGAAAAAATAAAGAATATGATGGCTAAGCATAAAAAAATCAACTGACAGCTTTCTAATCAGGATTTATAATACTTAAGTCTGCGTATCGGAAATCATCTGGAACGATTCAACTAAATAGTCTGTTCAGAAGACCTTTGTGAATGCTAAAAAGTAAATGCCTGGAAGATATAAATTTCAATAATTTCTGCTTAAAAAAGAAACTAAAGTAGTCGGATTATCGCAAATTAATTTTATCTTTGAAAATCAAAATACTCAAAGAAACATCAAGTCAAAATCATTTCAGGCCTTTGAAGGGACCAAAGATGTTTAGTAAACTCATATTTTGATGCTTTGTTGAATTGATGTGTCTGAACCCGGGCTGTTCTGGTTAAATAGAGATCTGAAAAATAATCCGAAACTCAGAATCAGAATGGTTCAATCAGGCATAATTTTTCGCACTATGGTGAATGTTAAACTTTAATATCGCTTTCGGAAATAGTATCGTAGACTAACCTAACAATAAAACCTCTCTTATGAAAAACATCCAGAAACTTTTTTTAACCTTAATTTTAATCTTTTCGGGCACATTACTGTACTCCCAAAATCATGTGATAAAGGGAACGGTAAAAGATGAGAAAGGAAATGCCTTGGAATTTGCATCCATCGTGATCAAAGGAACCCAAAATGGCACTATGAGCGATTCAGCTGGAAAATTTTCATTAACTACTTCCGCAATCACACCCACTCTGGTTATATCATCCATAGGGTATGAAACAAAAGAAGTTTTGGCAAAAGGTAATTTTATTGAAATTCAAATATCTTCATTAAATACCAGCCTGGATGCTTTTGTGGTAGTCGGCAGCCGAAATCCTAAAAAAAGCAAACTGGAAACACCGGTTCCTGTTGATGTAGTGAATCTGATTAAAATGAGGGCTATTTCGCCGCAATCCTCAGCAAACGATATATTAACATATCTGATACCTTCCTTTAACTCCAACCGGCAATCGGCATCCGACGGAACCGAGCACATTGATCCTGCATCACTCAGAGGCCTTGGTCCCGATCAGGTTTTGGTTTTAATCAATGGCAAAAGACGACACACCACTTCCTTAGTGAATTACCAGAATACGGTTGGTAATGGCTCGGTAGGAACTGACCTGAGCGCTATCCCTGCATCCGCAATAAAGCGTATAGAAGTGTTGCGTGATGGAGCTGCTGCTCAATATGGTTCCGATGCAATAGCAGGCGTTATCAATTTAATTTTGAATGATAATATCGGGTTTCAGGCCGAAGCTACTTATGGTCTGACTTCACGCAACGATGGCCAGACAGCAGATTTCAACCTGAATTATGGTGCCAAACTCGGGAAAAAAGGTGGGTTCATCAATCTGACAGCTGAATTTAATAACCGTCAAAAAACCAACCGTGCGCAAAATCACGATCTGATTATTTTTGATCAGTCGGAGTATAATAATTATTTTGCTTACGATTTTTGTGACGATCCGGCTGCTGCCCGTCAAATTGATGACGATTTACTTGCTGCTGCGGGTCTTAGCCGCGACGATTTCAACTTCCAGGTAGGTGATGCCAAAATACAAAACATCCAGGGATTCTTAAACTCATCAATTCCTTTAAACAAAAATATTGAAGTGTATTTTTCGGGTGGTTATAATAAACGGAATGGCACTGGTTTTGGATTCCGCCGTTTGCCCAGTGAAACTGAAAATGTTGTTGCTGCATTATTCCCATATGGATTTCAACCGGAATTAAAATCTGATATTGATGATGCTTCATTAATATCAGGAATAAAGTTCAAACTCTCCGATTGGAAACTCGATGTCAGCAATACTGTTGGTAAAAACACTTTTAAATACGAGGTGGCTAACACTAATAATGCTTCGTTAGGCACTGACAGCCCGATTGATTTTAAGGCCGGAAGCCATTCATTTTTACAGAATACCCTGAATGCAGATGCTTATCGCTCATACGAAAGTGTTTTTAGTGGTCTAAATGTAGCCTTTGGCGCTGAATACCGTTTAGAAAACTATCAGATAAAAGCCGGTGATGAAGCTTCCTATATTGATGGCGGGGCACAATCATTCCCTGGCTTCTCCCTGTTGAATGAAGTAAATGAACAAAGACATAGTTTAGGGGCCTACGCCGATGTTGAAGCTGATATTACGAAGAAGTTTTTAGTAGGCGTTGCCGCCCGTTTTGAGAATTATTCCGATTTTGGGAATACTATCAACGGTAAACTTTCATCGAGGTATAAATTTACCGATAAATTTTTTATGCGTGGTTCTGTCAGTACAGGATTCAGAGCACCCTCCTTACAGCAGGCATATTTTAATAATATTGCGTCCGATATTGTGGATGGTGAAATGTTGAATTCCGGTATTTTCAGAACCGATAGCGAGTTAGCAAAGCAACTTGGAATTCCTGACCTTAAAGAGGAAACATCCAATAACTATAGCCTCGGCTTTGTGTATTCTCCAATGAAAAAATTAAATATTACCATCGATGCTTACCAGATTAACATCAGCAACAGGATCATCCTGACCGGTAATATAGGAAATGATCCATACGGAGACCCTGTTCCTGAACTACAGACATTGTTTGCACAGTATGGGGCACAGACAGCACGTTTTTTCACAAATGCTATCAACACAACAACCAAAGGTCTTGATTTAGTAGTTGACTATACATTTGCATTAGGTGTTGGCAATCTTAATGTTTCGTTGTTATACAACTATAACAAAAACAATGTTGATGATAAATTAAATTATATCCCTGCAGCATTCGTTGGCCAGGAAGATGTTTATTTTGGACCTCAGGAAAGAAGCTTAATCGAAACAAACACCCCTTCAAGTAAAGGAACCCTGGCCTTTAATTATGATATAAAGAAGGTCTCTGTTTTGTTACGGAATACCTATTTTGGCGAGGTTACAAGAGACGGATATCCATTTGGCGTGGCTCAGAAACATGCCGGAAAAGTTGTTACCGATTTAAGTGTTTCTTATAAAATAACACCAAAAATCATATTTGCTGTGGGTGCAAATAATCTGTTCGATGTTTTTCCGGATGCTCAGGTTTATGAAAACAGCTACTTTGGCGTATTCAAATATGCTCCGGTTCAAATGGGAACTACCGGTGCTTATTATTTTGGAAGATTAAGTTGCAGTTTCTAAACCCACATTTATATACACATAAATACTTTGTCAAGGTGCAAATCCTTGACAAAGTATTTTCATTTTAATACCTGCATAACGAATTGAAAAAGATTACATGGCTTACGGCTACAGCATTGGTGGTTTCAAATATGATAGGAACCGGCATATTTACTTCTTTAGGCTACCAGGTAGCCAGTTTAACAAACACGTATACAATTATTTTACTTTGGCTTGTTGGTGGTGTTTTAGCATTGTTTGGGGCTTTTTGCTATTCGGAATTGGGGAATTATTATAAAGAAACCGGTGGTGATTATATATATTTATCCCGGGGCTTTCATCCAGTTTTTGGTTATCTGAGCAGCTGGATTTCGCTGATTGTCGGCTTTTCAGCACCAGTGGCATTAGCCGCTTTGGCTATGAGTAAGTATTTACAGATTTTCGGACTCGAATTCGGGAAAGTATTTGCAATAGGAGTTATCATCCTGATTGCCATCTCACAGTCATTTAGCTTAAAAACAAGCAGCAACTTTCAGAATTTTTTTACACTGCTGAAAGTTGTATTTGTTCTGGTTCTAATTGGACTTGGTTTATATATAGCTCCTCATTCCGTAAACGGATTAAATTTTAATACCAATTGGATAAAAGAGGTGCAAATGCCCGAATTTGCCAGTTCGCTTGTATTTGTTGCTTTTGCTTATACCGGATGGAATTCAGCATCCTATATTGTTGGAGAAATAAAAAATCCAAAGAAGAACCTTCCCAAATCGCTTATTGTCGGAACCCTGTTTGTTACCCTGGTATATATTTTTATAAACTTTATCTTTCTGAAACATGCATCTATCCTATCGCTGGTCAATCAGGAAGATGTAGCTTCAATTGCCGCAAAGGGATTTTTAGGATTGACTGGAGCTAAATGGGTTAGTTTCTTTATTGCTTTACAATTAATTGCCACAATAAGCGGCTATTTATGGATTGGCTCAAGGGTGAGTTTTGCAACTTCAAAGGAAAATAAACTCTGGAGTTTTATGAACACATCAAAAAATGATACTCCGTATGTTGCATTATGGGTTCATGCATGCATTGCAATTCTGCTGATTCTGACCGGCAAATTTGAACAGATTTTTATCTATGCGTCCTTTTTGCTGCAACTTTTGGGTGCTGTTGCGGTTGCAACTGTATTTACCATCCCTTCCGATAAACGCCATATATTTAAAGGAAAATATTTTTGGATTTTCCCTTCCGTGTTCCTGGCCTTTGGTGCGTATATCTGTTATTTTACTTTTGTAGCGCACCCAAAGGAAAGTATTATCGGATTTTCAACCATTATCATCGGATTGATTTTATATTCGTTCGACACAAGACTTGTTAAAAGTACCAAAATCTGATTTCTTAATGAGTATGAAATGATTTCATTATCGGATGATGAAACCCCTGTTTTTTTGCCATTTTTTTACTCCATTTTGCACAGAATCAAACATGAAAGGGCGGATGTATAGCTTTGCAAAGAAATTATTCTATTTCAATTCTTTGATATTTCGGTTCTACTGCTAATTTAGTGGTAAAAATATTTTGTTGGAAGCCAGAAGTTTAACTGGAAACTTCATTTATCCTTAAA
>CAIJPI010000241.1 GCA_903822525.1 uncultured Bacteroidales bacterium
AAGACCAATTACTACAATTACGAAACCAATAAAAAAGAATCTCAAGGATTTTTCAAAAATGGATTACAGGAAGGAAATTGGACTGAATGGTGGGAAAGCGGGAAAAAGAAATTTGAAGGCAACTATTCCAATGGGCAAAAAGAAGGAAAGGGAACAGCGTATTTGAATGATGGAACTGTCTTTTGGAATGGTGAATATAAACAAGGAAAAATTCATGGAAAAGGAACGTTAAAATTGGGAAATGCAACCTATGTTGGAGAATGGGATAGTTCAATAAAAAATGGTGATTTTCTTTTAACGTTCATAGACGGATCGCAAGCTGAGGGTCGATATATCAATGATATTAAGGAAGGCTCATGGACTGAAAAATTTTCCAATGGAAATAAAAAACTCGAAGTTCAATATACAAAAGGCAATATTTCAGATGGAAATTATAGCGAATGGTATGCAAATGGACAAATAAAAGAACAGAAAACTATTCTTAACGGAAAACCAGATGGAACATTTACAAAATGGTATGATAATGGTAAAGTAACGAGTCTCTATAAATATCAAAAAGGGAAAGTTGAAGATGGAAAGTATTTTCAATCCAACATTTTAGGTAATATAGAAGGGGAATATAATTATGACAATGGGATATTAATAAGCCAATACTATTATTCTGGAACAACAAAAAATGGTGAGTTTGCAGAGTATTATTCAAGTGGAAAAACGAAAATAACCGGAGAATATAATTATGGAAAAAGAAAAGTTCAAGAAAGATACGGGGCCAACAAACGGACTGCAAATTTCTTCAGAGGAGTTGGTACCTTGGTATTATTAGTAGGCCTAATATATATAAGCGCCATAACGGGCACATTGTAAAAATGCATCAAATATTAGTTTATAACTTTTAAAAAACAATAATATTGAATACGGACATTTTAACTGGAATAAATTATTTATTAACCCTTAAAGTAAATCTCAAATGAAAAAAAGTTATTTTAAAAATTACGTTTCGAAAGTTGAGGATAAGTATGTATTTAATCTATCATCAATTTTTTGGCATCTGTTTATTGCATTAGCTTCTGTTGGTATTTTTATCAGCATTTTATTGTTTTTCTGGTCATTAATACCTCCTTTTCATAAAAATGTGGAAAAACAAGCCTATCCCACTGAAAAACAATATCCAGAGCCAGTGAAAGTAACCATCAACGAACTATTGCTTCAAGATGCAGCACAGGAAGAAACACCGCAACCAAAAGTAGTGATTGACACAGTTGCTGAAAATACTGAACCAAAAGTAATTGAGGATACGAAAGGAAAAGACGAATATGTTGCAACGCTCAATACATTAAAAGTATTAATTCCTCCAGCAAAATACTCCTGGTCAGGATCTGGTGAATGGTCATATCCTTATGGCCAACAGTATTGGACATATTACAAACAAGAAAAGTACCGTCAGTGGAATGTTAGCGAGCCAGGATTAGAAGATAAACTGATAAGTTCATATAGAACGTCTAATGCAAAAAACTATACTGAAAAGAAAAAAATGCTCGATGGGTATATCATAGTTCTAAAACCTATGAAAGAAGAAATTCGCTTAACTGCAATACAATACTTGTTAAATCAAACAGTAGACAGTGTTGGCAAGAATATTGCTATATATCAGGCCCTAGCAAAAGTTGTAAGTAAGATGTCTAGCGAAACCTCAGCTGAATATATTAGTCAACTTGCGAGTTTCGGCAACAGTAACCCTAATGAGGGAGTGCCATTCATTGATTACATTTCTTCAATAATTGACAAATTTAATCCTTTGCAAAGAACAGAAATTATTGGAGGGTTAATTAACAGCTATTACAATTTCTTTAGTCAGGATTTAAAAATCCAGAAAGAAGCTACCGACCTGTTCATGCCTCTTTTAAAAGGTATAAAAGCAGAAATTCAATATAAGTCCCTGATTAGATATTATGGACTGTATGTGAGAAAGAACCAAAATAGAGATGTGGAAATAGCGCAAATAAAAAATGAATATCAGCAGTCAATCAATGCAATTGAACAACAGTTTATTATGGACCAGGCAATTGCTGCAATGGATTATCAAGAAACAAAAATCAAGAAAGCTGAATATCGATACAAATCCTTATTAGGCGTGGGTGGTGGAATTGTACTAATTGTATTAATTGGCACCATTCTGGCATTCCTTTCCATACAACGCAGTGTTCGTAAAATTGAAGAAAAAATTACAAATTAAAAATTCTTTGGTTTTATTCTGAAGTGAACAAATCGAATCCTCTGACCACCTCCCGCCAATTCTGGCTGAACACCTTAGTTTATTAACGATCAATAAATTGAGCTAATCAGGCTTTTCCGGCGAAGGATGGTCAAAGGGAGCGGTTTCCCCATTAAGTCGCAAAGCCGCAAAGAATCACGAATCCAGAAGGCTGTGATTTTCTACATTTGAGACCTATAAACTGTATTTCTTAGGGTTTCAGCCGTTCGATACAGTGCTGAACGCTATCCTTCCAGTATGGAATTTCGATCGAAAATTTCTTTTTAATCTTTGATTTATCCAGAACACTGTAAAATGGCCGGGCCGCAGGTAAAGGGTAGTCTTTTGTTGGGATAGCATTTACCTTGCAATTTATTTTTGCAAAGTCAAGGATGGCAATAGCAAAATCATACCAGCTGGCTGTGCCCTCGTTTGAATAATGGTAAATTTCAATATCCTTCGAAGCCATCGCCAGGGGTAAGGTGTCGAGTATCATCTTTGCAAGGTCGCGGGCATAAGTAGGGGTACCGGTCTGGTCAAAAACCACGTTCAGGAATTCGCGTTCAGCACCATATTTCATCATGGTCTTAATAAAATTATTGCCAAACGCCGAATACAGCCAGGAAGTACGGATAATAACCGCCTTCGCTTTAGCCCGAATCACAGCATCCTCACCTGCGGCTTTACTTTGTGCATATACCGAAACCGGATTTATCCTGTCGGTTTCAACATAAGGGCGATGATTTTTGCCGTCGAAAACATAATCTGTTGAAATATGTACCATAAAGGCACCTGTTGCAGCTGCTGCCTGGGCTATATTTCCAGGAGCCAATGCATTGACAAGAAATGCAGTTTCTTCGTCCGCTTCAGCCTTGTCGACAGCAGTATAGGCAGCACAGTTAATGACAACATCGGGATTGTGAACCGAAAAAAAATGGGTTACTCCTGCCGCATGGGTGATATCGAGTTCGTCAACATCGGTGTACAGGAAGTCGTACGAAGGGTAAGCAACAGAGAGTGCTTTGATTTCGTTTCCAAGTTGCCCGTTCGAGCCTGTGACAAGTATCTTCATTTCGAAACAGTGTTAAGTTATGATTTGATCAGCGAATCGAAATAGGCGATTGTCTTTATCAATCCTTCTTCAAGCTGAATTTTAGGTTCCCATCCCAGTTCCTTTTTAGCCAGGGTGATGTCGGGCTGGCGTTGCATTGGATCGTCGGAGGGTAGCGGCATACGGATGATTTTTGAACTGGAGTTGGTAATCTCAATTATCTTGTTGGCCAGTTCAAGGATGGTAAACTCGTTTGGATTTCCAATATTCACAGGCCCGGTGAAGTCTTCACGCGAAGCCATCATACGTATCATTCCTTCAATCAGGTCGTCAACATACTGAAAACTGCGGGTCTGCTGCCCGTCGCCATATATGGTAATATCTTCATTCTGCAAGGCTTGCATAATGAAATTGGAAACAACCCTGCCATCGTGGGGATGCATCTTGGGACCATAGGTATTGAAGATGCGAATAATCTTGATCCTGACATTGTTTTGCTTGTGGTAATTTACAAACAGGGTTTCAGCCGAACGTTTTCCTTCGTCGTAGCAGGATCGTTCGCCAATGGGGTTTACATGGCCCCAGTAGCTTTCAACCTGCGGATGAACCTGCGGGTCGCCATATACTTCGCTGGTGGAGGCCTGCAGTATTTTGGCTTTAATACGCTTTGCCAGCCCCAGCATATTGATGGCTCCCATTACAGAAGTCTTTATAGTTTTTATCGCATTGTACTGGTAATGTATAGGCGAAGCCGGGCAAGCCAGGTTATAAATTTCGTCTACTTCGATAAAAAACGGCATGGTAACATCGTGGCGGATCAATTCAAAATAAGGGTTGTCCATCAGATGCACGATATTCGCTTTCTGCCCTGTAAAATAGTTGTCGAGGCAAACCACTTCGTGTCCATCGAGCAGCAGCCTTTCGCATAGTTGCGATCCAACAAATCCGGCACCACCGGTAACGAGTATTTTTTTTCTGATCATTGTTCTTGAGTTTTTTGGGTGTCTGCTTACCATTTGGGTGTACAGACACCCTTCGGGTGTGCAGACACCCAAATGGTTTCACTACCTGCTTGTGTCAACGCCAATACAGAAATACGTAAACTCGTTGCGTTTCATTTCGGCAGCTTCATAGATATTCCTGCCATCGAAAATTACAGGCTGGTTCAGCAACTTGCGCATGATCTTCAGGTTCGGAAATTTAAATTCGGGCCATTCGGTTACCAGCATCAGGCAATCGGCATCGATAAGCGCTTCGTACTGTTCGGCGGAATAGGTAATGCTGTCGCCCAGGGTATGGCTGGCTTCTTTCATGGCAACCGGATCGTAGGCTTTTACTTTGGCGCCGGCTTCAAGCAGTTTTTTAATAATAACCAGCGAAGGTGCCTCACGCATATCATCGGTCTGTGGTTTAAACGACAGGCCCCAGATGGCGATGGTCCTGCCCTTGATGTCGCCGTTAAAATATTTCATCACCTTGTTGAACAGCACCGATTTCTGGGCATAATTCACCTCCTCAACGGCTTTTAATACCTTGAGTTCATACTTATACTCTTCGGCAGTGCTGATAAGTGCTTTTACGTCCTTAGGGAAGCAGGAGCCTCCGTATCCTATACCCGGATAGATAAACTTATTGCCTATACGTGAGTCGGAACCAATTCCTTTGCGAACCATATTGATATCAGCGCCTACAATTTCGCAGAGGTTTGCAATATCGTTCATAAAGCTGATTTTGGTTGCCAGCATGGAGTTGGCTGCATATTTGGTCATCTCGGCGGAGGTGATGTCCATGAAAATTACCGGGTGCCCGTTCAGTGTAAAAGGTTTGTAGAGGCTTTTCATCAGTTCTTCGGCCCTGGGCGAGTCGAGTCCCACCACAATGCGGTCGGGTTTCAGGAAATCGTCGATGGCAGCACCTTCTTTCAGGAATTCGGGATTGGATGCCACATCGAAAGGGATGTTCACACCTCGTTTATCAAGTTCTTCCTGAATGGCAGCTTTAACTTTGAGCGCTGTGCCCACCGGCACTGTACTTTTGGTAACTACCAGCAGGTAGTTCTGCATGTTTTTTCCGCATTCGCGGGCTACGCTGATTACATATTGCAGGTCAGCGCTTCCGTCCTCATCGGGAGGGGTGCCTACGGCGCTGAACAATACTTCGCAATCCTGCAGGGCTTCGGCAATGCTGGTGGTAAACTGCAGCCTGCCTTTTTTCATGTTGCGGTGCACCATTTCCTCGAGGCCGGGCTCGTATATTGGGATAATACCGTTTTTTAGATTTTCGATCTTCTTCGTGTCGATGTCAACACACATTACATCAATTCCGACTTCAGCAAAACATGTACCGGTAACCAGACCGACATATCCGCTGCCAACTATTGCAACTTTCATAGGTAATAACTTTGATATTTTATATGAACAGGAAGAATTATCTGATTAAAGGTGTAAATGTAGTAATGTTTCAATTCAGGCAAAAATGCTGTTGAAAATTAAATCCCAATGCTAATGTTAAAATGGTTTTGACAGCTTAACAGGCTTGTTATAAAAATTGGTTCTACTGTTATTTTAGTGGGTCAAATCAAGTTGTCGGAAGTCGGAAGACGGAAG
>CAIJPI010000242.1 GCA_903822525.1 uncultured Bacteroidales bacterium
ATCAATCCGCATCCCCCTGTCGACTTTGTATTTACGTCAACCTGTCTGAATGAACTAACCTATTTCGATCCCGATACCAATGTGATGGATGTTAATTCCATAGGTACCTGGCTTTGGGATTTTGGCGACGGACAAACCTCACCTGCCGCCAATACTGCACATTCATATATTGTTGCAGGCGATTATACTGTTACCCTAACTGTCACCGACACACTTGGCTGTATGAATGTGGTTTCACATCTGGTTAGAGTTAACCCTTTGCCAATTGCATTGTTTGATGCCGGTGTTTCGAATTGTGCAGGTGCAACCGTACAGTTTAATAATCAGTCAAGCACTACTGCAGGGTATATTATGCGCTGGATCTGGAATTTCGGCGATGGTACCATTGATACAATATATCAGCCCGGTGATCCAAATGTAAGGCATTTATATGCTCTTGCAGGAACATACGTGGTTACACTTACTGTTCATGCTTCCGACAGTTGTAACGATACACAGTCCCTCCTTATTGATATACACCCTAACCCGGTTGCAAATTTTGTTTATACCCCTGCCTGTTTTGGCACTGCTGTTGATTTTACCGACCTTTCGCAACTTAACGGTGCCGGATCAATAGTTCAATGGCAATGGGATTTTGGTGATCCTGCTTCAGGAATCAGTAATTTTTCAGGGTTACCCGATCCGAGTCATCTTTTTACTGCCAGCACAAATTATACTGTTCAACTGGTAGTAACAACAGGCAATGGCTGCACCGATACTATTACCTATCCGGTTACAGTTAAGCCACAACCACCTGTTAACTTTACAACAACAAACAACTGCCAGAACAATGCTGTTGTTTTTACCCCTGATCCTGTTGTAATGAATCTGGCAACAATCCCTACCTGGAACTGGACATTTGGCGACGGAGGAATATCCCCCTTACAAAATCCTACGCATGTATATGCTGCAGCAGGAACCTATAATGTTACGCTAACTGTAACTGATACTGCAGGTTGTTCCAATACTATCAGCAAGGCAGTAATTATTCTGGCCCAGCCAACGGCTAATTTCTCATACTCAAGTCCTGCCTGCAAACAATCAGCAGTAGTATTTACAAACCTTTCAGGGGCTCCGGTTGGATATATTGTAAAATGTTTATGGGATTTTGGTGATGGCAATACACAAACCCTCACTACACTCGATCCGGTTACGCATACCTATCTGAATTACGGTTCGTTCCTTGTTTCACTGTCCATCACTACAAACGACAGTTGCAAAAGAACAATCTCTCAAACGGTCGTTATACTGCCAAACCCTTTGGCTAATTTCTCCTACCTTACTACCTGCGTAAATTCACCGGTTCAATTCAATGATCTTTCACAACCCGGAACAGGCAGCTTGGCAGCCTGGTTATGGAATTTCGGAGATCCTCCATCAGGTGCCAATAACCTGGCCATTATTCAAAGTCCCGCACATACTTTTACCGGCGCAGGAACTTTCCAGGTAAGCCTAATTGTATCTAATGCGGGTGGATGCCAGGATACGGTAGTTAAATCTGTCCTGGTTCATGCCTTGCCAACAGTTGATTTTACTTCATCAGCGGGTTGTGTAAACGATTCAACCCATTTCGTAAGTTCCACCTTTGTAAACCCGGTAGCAGTAGTTTCGAGGCTCTGGAATTTTGGTGATGGTTTCACCTCACCTGCCATTGACCCATACCATATATATAGCAGTTCAGGCGCTTTTATTGTAACACTTACCGTTACTGATACTGCAGGTTGTACTAACGTTATATCTCATCCAGTTGCTATTGTTCCGCCTCCTGTTTCATTTTTCCAGGTTTCGGCTCAAACATGTGCCAGTAACCCGGTATATTTTACCAACCTTTCAACAACACCGGGCGGATCTTTCACATCCTATTTCTGGGAATTTGGCGATGGCGCTGATACCCTTATCAATGCACCTGCTAGCGGAAACATAACTCATGTTTATACTGTTGCCGGAACCTTCACGGTTAAGCTTACAATACATACTTCCCTGGGTTGCGAAGCGGTTTCGCCTCCGCGTACTCTCACGGTTTCAGCCAGCCCGCTTGCACTCTTTAATTTCGACAATACATGTGCAGGATCAGCCGTTACATTTACCGATCTGTCACAGGTTAACTCAGGTACTTCTATTGTCGACTGGTTATGGAATTTTGGAGATCCCACATCTGGAACCAACAATACTGCAAGTCAGCAAAACCCGCTCCACATATTCAGTACTGCAGGAACCTATATTGTTACTTTACAGGTTGATAATGCTTCCGGATGTCCCGATACCGTTTCCAAAACGGTAATTATTCAGCCTAAGCCACCTGTTGAATACAGCTGGGTCAATACCTGCCTGGGAAGTACCACCCTATTTACTACAAACACTACGGTTACCAATATTCCTGCAGTAGCTTCCTACGACTGGGATTTTGGCGATGGAACCGCACATAATACTTCACAGCAGAACCCGGTTCACAATTATGCCGGAACTGGCAATTATACTGTAATCCTTGCCATTACCGATACTGCAGGCTGTATAAACCAGGTTCAGCATATTATTAGTATTATGCCTCAGCCCAGCTCGCTTTTCAGTATCACAAGTGCATGTATGGGTGCCAGCACACACTTTACTGATCATTCGTTTTCATCGAATGGCGAACCTATCATAGCCTGGCATTGGGATTTTGGTGTTACTACAGCTACAAACGATACTTCCAACCTGCAGAATCCATCCTGGATTTATACTACCCTGGGGGTTTATAATGTTAACCTCATAGTTACATCGCAAAGCGGCTGCCAGGATACAGCTTTGGTTTCGTTGCAGGTATTCGGCAACCCGACTGCAAACTTCGTATATACAGCAGCACCCTGTAACAACGGAGCAGTTTATTTCCAGGATTCATCCTATAACCAGCAGGCAACCATAGTAAGTTGGAACTGGGAATTCGATCCTAACCATTATTCAACCTTGCAGAACCCGGTGTATGTTTTCTATGCTGCCGATTCGTGCTACGATGTCAGGCTGATTGCTACCGATGTAAGAGGATGTGTTGATACTACAACCAAGAGTGTCTGTGTGCCTGCTGAATTCGATTTTACCTTCGCCAGTTCAGTGACCTGTTTCCGCGACAGTACATACTTTACGCCTCAGTTGCTTGCTCCTTCAACCGATTCGCTGGTTTTCTTTAACTGGAATTTCGGGGATGTTTCCTCCGGGATCTATAATACTTCGGCCTTGAAACTGCCATCACATTATTATAGTGCCCCCGGAACCTACACAGTAAGTCTGCTGTCAACGGATATACACAACTGCTCCAAGACAAAATACCTGTCAGTTGTAGTCAGACCTTTGCCTGTGCCCTTGTTCTCCTTTACTGAAGGGGTGTGCGACAGCACCATATACTTTAACGAATCGTCATCCGGAAACGGAACGCCCATCAGCAAATGGGTCTGGAATTATGGCGATGGAGTCACCGATACCATTGTTCCGCCGAATTCGCCTGATTTATCTCATTTATATTCAACAGCAGGATTATATGTGGTAGGCCTTACGGTAACAAATGCTAATGGATGTACCAACAGTATTTCTGACAGCAATGTGCTTGTAAAGCCATGTTTAAATGCAGAGTTTGAGTTGATCGATACCCTGATTTGTCAGAATAATATGTTGTCGTTTGCTGACAGCAGTTACAGCGGTATTCCAACCAACGAATGGTACTGGAATTTCGGGGATGGAACGGATACGACCTATTATTCGTACACCAATCCGGTAACACATGTCTTTACATCCAGCGGCAATTTTACTGTGAAATTAAAGATATTTACCGATGTGGCCGGCCGACAGGTCAGCGATTCAACACTGATGAACGTGCTGGTTATTCCAACACCTCTTCCTGACTTCACTTTTGGAGTGGTATGCCATGAGCAGAGTGCTGTGTTTACTAATATGACATCCGGGAATGGAACAAAGATCAGAAGTTACACATGGAATTTCGGCGAAACAACATCGGCACCTAACGATACGTCCACACTTAAAAATCCGACTCATCTGTACAAATCACCGGGTACGTATGATGTAAAACTGGTAACTCAAAATACAATAGGATGCACCGATTCTATTCAGAAATCCCTGGTAGTATTCGGACTACCTGATGCCAATTATCAGTACACCTTATCCTGTGCCGGTGATAAAACCGCTTTCTCTGATTTATCGGTTGAAGCTGTAGCACCTATTAATACCTGGGAGTGGACGTTCAATGACAATACCGGAATAGTTGGCCGTAAGGATGTTCAAAATCCTGATTTTATATTCACAACACCCGGCGATTATCTGGTAAACCTTATGGTAAGCGATACCAATGGCTGCTTCGATACAATCAATCAGCATGTTACTACATGGAGCATCCCTGCCAGTATTTATACTTATGCTGATAATTTTAATGATGTTCAGGGACAACTGCAATTCACGAATATATCTATCGATGCAGCCAAATATTACTGGACTTTTGGCAACGGTGATGATTCATATGCTGAAAACCCGGTTGCATTTTACCAGAATGACGGTACGTATGAAATAAGCCTGGTTACCTGGAATGATAAGGAATGTACGGATACTCTTACCATGCAGTATAAGTTTATGGTAAAAGGCTTGTATATTCCCAATGCTTTCTCGCCCGCCAACCCCAAAGTGGCTGTGCAACTCTTAAAACCTGTTGGGGTTAACCTGAAGGAATACCGCTTCGAAGTATACGACAGGTGGGGTAACCTGATTTGGTGGACTGATAAGCTCGATATATACGGCAGGCCTACCGAAGGATGGGATGGCAGATATAATGGCGTACTAATGCAGGAAGGTGCTTATTTATGGAAAGCTATGGCTATTTTCAAAGATGATACCATTTGGGAAGCCGAGAATATCGGTAATAACGATAATCTGCCAAAGTTTAAAACCGGAACCGCAACTATGATGCGCTAATAAAATAGATAATTTATACTTAAAAGGCGCTGTAGAGGCGCCTTTTTTATTTTCTGTACTTTTCCTCAGTCCCGGATTTGCAACTAAATGGTCCCGTTTTTTCCAACTTTAAGATCTGGTTACCGGCTCCTGATTTCTCTTTGTTTTCATCCGGCATAAAATGAAAAATCATGCTTTCCTTTCGGAGAGCATGGTTTTTTCAAGGTATTATAAATATTAATAGTCCAGGAGTTCCTTTGCTGCAACGTAAATACGCTCCTGGTCAGGAAGAATGGCTTTTTCGAGTATACGGTTAAATCCAACAGGAGTAAAAGTTGATCCCACCCTGCGTACTGGAGCATCCAGGTGTTCAAACGCTTCGTTTGAGATCATAGCGGCAATTTCGCCTCCAAAACCTCCGAATACTTTATCTTCATGAACAACGAGTACACGCCCTGTTTTTTTAACACTTGCCAGGATCGATTCCTTATCGAGAGGTACCAATGACCGGATATCTATAACTTCGATGCTTTTGCCTGTTTCTTCAGCAATGCGGTTGGCAACAGCAATACTCATATGAGTAGTGTTGCCATAGGTAATAATGCTCATATCTTTGCCATCGCGCCTGGTACGTGCCTTGCCGAAAGGAACCTCGAAATTTTCGGGGACAATAGTCTCTGCAACAGGATCATTGTACAGGGCTTTAGGCTCCAGGAAAAGGGTAGGGCCTCTCGAACGCATGGAAGTACGCAGCAATCCTGCCGCATCGTCAGCAAATGAAGGACATACAATACGCACACCGGGAATAGCAGCAAGCGAACCTTCGATATTTTGCGAGTGATATAAGCCTCCGCCTATATAGCCGCCTGAGGCCAGTCGCACGGTTACATTCGGTGAAAAGGCACCGTTGCTCCGCCAGTAGTCATGCGATAATTCAATGTATTGTTCCATGGCCGGCCAGAAATAATCGGCAAACTCAGCTCCTTCAACCACAATTCTGATTTTATCGTTATAGCGGCTCAGCCCGTTGGCGGTACCCAGTATAAAGTCCTCAGCAATCGGTCCGTTGAAAACCCGCTCTCTGCCGAACTCCTGTTGCAGCCCTTTGGTGACATTGAAAATTCCTCCTTTTTCCTTGTTGGCAACATCTTGTCCCCAGATAAAGGTATCAGGATTCAGGCGGAATTCTTCTTTAAGCGTTTCATTCAATGCTTGTATAAATTTTAAGGAACGGCCTTCACGTTGGTCATGGATTCCGTCAGGAAAATTTACAGGAACATATTCTTCAGGGGTTACAAAATCGAAAATTGAAGAAGGGTCAGGATCAGGAGCTGCCAAAGCCTTGCGGTGGGCTGCCATCATTTCCTTTTGTGCCTGATCGTCAAGTACGGCCAGTTCCTGCTCAGTAAACCGTCCGGAATGCAGTAAGATGATACGGAACCTGTCGAGTGGATCACTGGCCTTGGCACAATGTCTTTCGTTATCGTCGCGGTATAGCTCGTGCTTGT
The DNA here is from genome assembly GCA_903822525.1 of uncultured Bacteroidales bacterium. GTDB lineage: Bacteria > Bacteroidota > Bacteroidia > Bacteroidales > UBA4417 > UBA4417. The sequence continues at coordinate 6,477 of CAIJPI010000242.1, forward strand.
CGGAATTGGAGTGTGAGTGAATCCGCACACAGCTTGCATGAACAATAACAGGCTCCTGCTTTTCGATGGCATGTCGCTTTGCCATTTCCATGGCGGTCATGGATGCAAAAATATTTTTACCGTCGCAATGTATGATTCTCAGGTTCTTAAAACCTTTAAAATTATCGGCAGCAAACGCATTAGCCGACTGATCGCGCTGAGGAACCGAAATTCCATAACGGTTGTCCTGGAAAACAAAGATCACAGGAAGTTTCTCATTGCTTGCCCCGTTTATAGCTTCATATACATAGCCTTCGGACGTTGAGGATTCGCCCTGCGAACTAATGGCAACTCCTTTGCCCCCGTATTTTTTTATTCCACGTGCAACACCAACGGCATGCAGGGTATGATTCCCTGTAGCTGAAGATACATTATGGATATTCCATTCGGGTTTGGCAAAATGGTTCGACATATGGCGGCCACCACTTGCAACATCTGTGTCTTTTGAAATCCCGTTCAGAATAATTTCTTCGGCCGAGATACCTGCCGAAATAGCCGTAAGCATATCACGGTAATAGGGGAATAAATGATCCGTATTGCGGTCAAAAGTCTGCCCTATAGCGAGCTGTATCCCGTCGTGACCGGCATAAGGAGCATGATACGACCATCCAAGAGCTTGTTTCAGGTAATTTGGGGCCCGTTCGTCGAGTTTGCGGCCAAGTACCATGAGATAATACCATTTTTGAAGAGTGTCTTTATCAACAGTATCTAGTTTGTATTCTTTACGCTTTTCCATTCGATTGCTTAAAATTTCCTAAAGTTAAAGTAAAATAACGACTTAAATCCAATTTTGTTCGCAGCATGCTGCATTCCTGCCTCTGAATCATGCAGGAAAATAGATATTTAATCCCTTATTATGGTATAGAATCCATCATCGCGCATCCTGATAATGGTCGAAGGTTTTGATCGTGTGAAATAGTCTTGTTTGTATGAAACGATGTAATCAACAGCAGTAATTATTTCACCGGCTATCTGGCTGTATACTGCCGGTGCGTCAAATCCTGAAATATTAGCTGATGTGGAAACTATAGGCTTGCCAAATCTTCGGATAAGCTCAGCGCAAAAATCATCTTTAACTATACGGATGGCTATGGTGCCGTCGGATGCAATTACATTCGGAGCAAGCCTGCGTGCACTGGAATAAATTATAGTTACCGGATTCGAAATACTGGCAAGCAGATCTGCCGTAATATCAGGCACTTTTTCAATATAATCAGACAATTTATCAATATTGTCGATTAAAATAATAAGGCTTTTTGCCTCTGACCTGTTTTTGATATGATACACTTTTTCGACTGCTTCCTTATTCGTTGCATCGCATCCAATGCCCCAAATGGTATCAGTCGGATAAAGAATAGTACCTCCTGATGAAAGTACCTTCAACGCCTTTTCTATATCATCATCGAAAATCATACACTATTAACAATTAACTTCGGTTTTGGATCAGAGTAGTCTGATATTTTTTAGTTATAACCGAGAACCTACTATGAGCATTCCAAAACCTTTGCACACACCGCAGAGCACAGAGCACTCAGCACTCAGCACTCAATATCGTTCATACATCCTGTAAAGACTAATTCAATCCCAATCTTCTCATACCTATACAGAGCCTTTATTCAATAAATCTGAGTATACATCCATCAGTTCCGCTGCAACATTTTTTTCGCTGAACTTTGCTGAATGTGCATGCCCTTTCATGATCATCGAATTCCTTACGTCAGCATCATTGAGTACCTTTGATATAAGGGTACCCATTTGCTCAACATCATAAGGATCGCAATACATTGCGGCATCACCCCCGGTTTCAGCAAAACAACTCCCGGTGCTGGTGATTACAGGAACTCCTGAACACAGGGCCTCAAGAATAGGGATGCCAAAACCTTCGAAGACCGAAGGGTACACAAATAAGGCTGCCGATTGGTACAAAGCCGGTAAATCGGATGTTTCCACAGCATGCCTGAATAATATCCTTTTCCCTGAAGGGTTTTGTTCCAGGTATTCATTTATTTCAGTCAGGTAGATAGTCGGTTTGCCGGCAATGAGCAAAGGGATTTCAGAATCCTGACTGAGGTATGCCTTAATAAGTGTAAGAGCATTCTTGCGTTTTTCGATGGTACCCAGATATAAAATGAATTTTTCGGGGAGATCGTACTTTTTCCTGATTTCTTTTTTCGTCTCTGCCGGCACAACCTCATTAAAAACAGGGTTGCAGCTTTGGTAAACTACATCTATTTTATCAGGGTCAGTTCCGAAAAATGAAACAATATCCTGCTTTGTTGCTTCACTTACAGCAATGATTTTATCGGCAACCCTGCAGGCATGCCTGAATTTTAGAAAGTAGATTTGCCTGTCGATAAAAGGATAATATTCCGGATACCTTAAAAAAATGAGGTCATGAATGGTTACAACCGACTTAACTCCGGTCATTTTTATGCTCAGGGGAAGCTCGTTGCTCAGCCCATGGTAAATATCCGGTTTCTGATCTCTTATTTGCCTGTGTATTCCCCACGAACGCCACAAAGAGGGAAGCCATCGGTATATACCGGCAACAGGCGATACAAGGATTTGACTGCCGGAGAGCTGAAATAAATTCCGGCTAGTATCTGACGAGAATAGGTAGTAAGTGTTCTCAGGATAAAAATGGGATAACAAGCGCATAGCACTCCGGCTGTAGTTGCCGAGCCCGCTCCGGTTTAGAAGTGCACGTTTTGCGTCAAACCCAATTTTCATATCCGATCCTGGTAGTATTTTAGCAGTAATAATTTAGAATGAGATGTCGTAATCGCGTAAAGCATCGTTGAGCGAAGTTTTGAGATCGGTTGAAGGTTTTCGCTGCCCTATAATAAGCGCGCAACTCACCTGATAATCGCCGGCAGGATATTTTTTTGTGTAGGATCCGGGAATTACTACTGAACGGGGAGGAACATAACCTTTGTATTCAACAGCCTGGCTGCCGGTTACATCAATTATTCTTGTGCTTTGTGTAATGACTACATTAGCACCAAGAACAGCCTCTGTACATATTCGGGCTCCTTCCACCACTATGCATCGTGATCCTATAAAACAGTTGTCTTCGATAATCACAGGTGCCGCCTGAACAGGCTCCAGCACTCCACCAATGCCCACTCCGCCGCTTAAATGAACATTCGATCCAATCTGGGCACAACTTCCTACAGTAGCCCAGGTATCAACCATGGTGCCTGCACCCACCCAGGCACCAATATTCACATAGGAAGGCATAAGGATAACGCCGGGTGATAAATAGGACCCGTAACGGGCAACGGCATGAGGTACAACCCTGACGCCAAGTTCTTTATAATTTCGTTTGAGAGGGATCTTATCGTGAAATTCAAGCGGACCGGCTTCCATCACTTCCATTTGTTTCAGCGGGAAGTATAAAATTACAGCCTTTTTAATCCACTCATTAACCTTCCATTCGCTGCCAACAGGTTCGGCAACACGCAAAAGGCCTTTATCCAGGAGTTCAACTATTTGAAAAACAGAATTTTTTGTTTCGTCGGTATTCAGTTGCGAGCGATCGTCCCAGGCTTTCTCAATTATACTTCGTAAATGATCCATGCACTTAATTTTTCAATCTCAAAATTAGAGATTTTATGGCTATCACCGCACAAGTATTCTATTAATTGTGACTCTGACAGCAGAAAAGCGCCTGTGAAGGGCATTTTCGAAATTAATTCTTTGTAATTTTGCCTCAAAAAAGATTTGGGTAGGATTTTAGCCATCGATTACGGACAGAAAAGAGTTGGTCTTGCAGTTACGGATGAACTCAGGATGATTGCAGGAGCGTTGACTACAGTTCAAAGCAGTGATGTGATAAGGTTTCTGAAGGATTACCTGTTGAAAGAGCAGGTTGACTGTATAGTAGTAGGCTATCCTCTGACCTTGCAGAATCAGCCTTCGGAGTCAGCCAGGTTTACTGAACCCTTTGTGAAGCACCTGCAAAGGACTTTCCCGCAAATCCCGGTCGAAAGAATGGACGAAAGGTTTACTTCGAAAATGGCTACCGCTGCGATACTCGAATCGGGAGCAAAAAAGAAAGACCGTCAGAACAAAGCTCTGGTAGATAAAGTAAGTGCCGTGATTATACTGCAATCGTACCTCGAAATGAAATCGATGCAACGATGAACCAATATGCTGTTAATCTGTTTGTTCAGATGGCACAAAAAGATAATTCTGAATTTCAGACTGAAACCTCTAGCCGCTAAACTTGTATTATAATTAGTAAAAATTACCTATAAAAATGATTCTTCCAGTAGTAGCTATCGGCCACCCTAATTTACGCAAAGTTGCAGTTGAGATAACTCCTGAATATCCTGGATTGCAGCAACTGATCACCGATATGTGGGAAACTATGTATTTCTCATCAGGTGTAGGACTGGCAGCTCCTCAGATCAATAAGCAGATACGCCTTTTTATCATTGATGCTTCCCCCTACGAAAAAGAAAAGCCCGAAACCAAGGACTTTAAGAAGGTGTTTATTAATCCGAAAATTACCGAGGAAAAAGGGGAGGAGTGGGCCTTCAGCGAAGGCTGTCTCAGTATACCTGATATTCATGAAGATGTGTTGAGGAAACCTGATGTAAGGATAACCTATTTTGATGAACAGTTTGTATTTCACGATGAATGGTTCTCTGATATTCTGGCCAGGATTATTCAACATGAATACGATCACCTCGAAGGCGTTCTTTTCGTAGATAAAATACATCCGTTGCGCAAAATAATGGTCAAACGCAAACTGCAGGAAATATCCAAAGGTATTACCGAAGCCAAGTATAAAATGATTTTCCCTCCTAAAAAACGATAATAACACTGCCGGATTCTTTCCAAATTCAAAATTCTTATGAAAAACGTATTATTTATACTTGCAATAGCCTTTTCACTGGCTTTATTTTCCTGTTCACCTTCCAGGGATAAAATGTCGGCCGGGATCACTAAAATGGAATCGGATATGAAAGCATCGCAAAAGGTGGATTCCAATGCTGTAACTGCACTGTTAAGTGCGTATCAGAATTTTGCCTCCAAATACCCATCCGATAGCCTTGCTCCTGATTATCTTTACAAAGCCGCCGGACTCGCAGTGGGGTTTCATCGCGGACCTCAGGCTGTTGATCTGTACGAATCCATATTGCACACCTATCCTGACTATAAACGCTTGCCTGAATGCTATTTTATGGAAGCTTTTGCCTATGAGAATGTTATAGGTAATATTGGGAAGGCAAATGAATATTACAATAAATTCCTGCTTAAATATCCTAACCACGACTTAGCAGATGACGCTGTGGCCGCAATTAAATTTCTGGGGAAAACTCCCGAGGAAATGGTTCATGAATTTGAACTTATGAATGCCGATTCGGTAAATGCGGCAGCTAAATAAGAAAATATCTTTTTATTGTTAATTACTGTGAATCAGTGTTATAAAACTGATTTTGCACGGCATGAATTATCCTTTAGCCGAAAAGTCCTCGGTCAGCATAGTTTTTAAACCGGCACCTTTAATATCGAGCGACAGTTCGCCGTTGCGGCAGTAGGATATCCGACCGGTTTGTTCCGAAACAATGATAGCGATTGAATCGTTCTTCTCAGTAATACCAATTGCAGCCCTGTGACGCAGGCCAAGTTCTGATGGCAGGTCCATGTTTCCCGAAACAGGAAGGATGCACCTCGCAGCTGTTATCTTGTTTTCACTTATAATTACAGCGCCATCGTGCATGGGGTTGTTCTTAAAGAAAATGCTTTCGATTAGCTGGTCCGAAATTATTGCATCAAGGGCTAATCCTGTTTCCTTAAATTCCGAAAGGTCATTTTTGCGTGCAATAACTATCAGTGCTCCAGTTAGCTGGTGCGACATACGGTGACATGCCTGCACTACCGGGTCAATATCAGCAATATTGCTGTTCTCGAGCTGAAGTTTTGAGAATAATGACCTGAACCTATGCCTCGTTAAAAAGCCCGGTGATCCGACAGCCAGAAGAAATTTTCTGATTTCCGGCTGAAATACCACTATAAAAGCAATAAAACCTACCGATGTAAAAGCCCCTAACAGATCACTGAGAAGATCCATCTGAAGCGATTTTACCAGCCGCCAGATAACAAAGATGGCTAAAATTCCCAGGAAAATATTTACTGCAGCAGTGCCTTTTAGCAGTTGGTAAAGTGAAAATAACAACAAGGCTACCAATAATACATCGATAACATCGAGTATCCGAACATGCAGGAAGAGTGGAATAATTGTAGCGATCATCGGAATGGATTGGAGGAAAGTGCAAATATACTTATGAAACTGATTAATCCCAAATTACGCTTTTAAACCAATAGGTAACAATTTGTGCTGGTTGGGCTAATTTCACTGCTTATTCAATTCGCTTTCTTCCGTTGCCCATGGTATTCCACATTGTTTGTTTTGCCGGGTCTTCATGAATTGAAATACTGAAAAGTGAAATGCCGTATGGGTTTTGTTGCGATATTGCCTACTGGAAGCATTATTTATTCTGCTCCTGCTTTCAAAAAGGTCTCGGCAAGTTTTATTACCTGAACGGCTTCCTTTACATCATGAACCCGCAGAATATCCGCACCGTTGAGCAATGAAGCCATATGCAATGCTGATGTAGCAGCTAAGGATTCCTCTGGATTTATTTCCAGTAGTTTGTATATCATCGATTTTCGCGAGATTCCTGCCATAACAGGGTAACCGGCTTTTTTAAAAGCACTTAGCTGGTATAACATTCTGTAATTATGATCAATCGATTTCCCAAAACCAAACCCAGGATCAAGTATCAGTTGTTGAATCCCGGCAGTTTTTAAATCAGCAATTTTTTTAATAAAGAATTCATTGATTTCATCCGATATATTCTCATATACTGGGTTCTTCTGCATGATGGATGGTGTTCCCTGCATATGCATTAATACATACGGCAAACCGGTACCCGCAACTGCATGTATCAGGTCGTCGTCCATGCTGCCGCCCGAAATATCATTTATAAGTCCGGCACCAGCTTCGCATGCAAGCCTGACCACTTTTGAACGGTACGTATCAACCGAAAAAACCGTTTCCGGGTATTTGGCTGTCAGCAATTCAACAGCCGGCAGCAGACGCGATATTTCATCCTCTTCCGATACGAATGCGGCACCGGGTCGGGTAGAAACGGCACCCAGATCGATAATTGAGGCGCCTTCTTGTATCATTTTGCCAGCCTGCACCAACCAGGCCTCAGTTTTAGTGTATCGGCCGCCATCGAAAAAAGAATCAGGGGTTAAATTTAATATGCCCATAACCAAGGGTTTATCAAGGTTAAGGATATTATTGCCGCATTTCAGCGGCTTATTTCCGGAAAAAGGTGTAATTTTATCACTCCAAAAATGCATGGTTTCCTGATTGAAATCAGCTACAAAGTTATTGATAATATGCCGGATAAAACTTTTCAACAGTACGATAATGAAATTAGTGCATGCCGCAAGGTGTTTATGGCCAAAATGCATGATTACGGTACCGCCTGGCGGATATTGCGTACAAAATCTATCACCGATCAAATTTATATCAAAGCCAGCCGCATACGCAGCATTGAAGAAAAGGGCGAAAGTAAGGTTGATGAAGGAATCCGTTCCGAGTTTATGGGCATGATAAATTATTCGGTAATGGCCCTGATCCAGCTTGAAATGGGATCAGCCAAAGAAGCACATATGGATGCTGACCTGGTAGGTGGAAAATACGATGCCTATATTACTATGGCCCGTAACCTGATGGGCGATAAAAACCATGATTACAGCGAGGCCTGGCGCCAGATGAGGATAAGCTCTCTTACAGATATTATATTAATGAAACTGCTTAGGATCAAGCAGATAGAAGATAATAACGGGCTGACACTTATGTCGGAAGGACTGGATGCCAATTACCTTGACATTATAAATTATTCAGCTTTTGCGCTGATTATGCTGAGTCAACTAAACTAATTCAATATGAAAAAGCTTGCAACTGTCAGCAGGATTCTGGTGGGTCTGGTATTTGTATTCTCCGGTTTTGTAAAAGGTGTTGATCCCCTTGGAACAGCCTACAGACTTGAAGATTACTTTATTGCATTTAACTGGGAGTTTTTTATTCCGTTGTCGCTTTTCTTCTCTATTTTGCTTTGCACCATTGAGTTTACAACCGGTGTTATGCTGTTGCTTAATCTTAAAATGAAGACAACCTCCTGGCTCCTCCTTCTGATGATGTTGTTTTTTACCGGCCTCACACTCAATGATGCACTATATAGTCCTGTTCCCGATTGTGGATGTTTTGGCGATGCGCTTAAACTTACCAACTGGCAGACCTTTTATAAAAACCTTGTATTGCTTCCACTGGCAGCACTGATATTTATCTATCGAAATAAGTTCAAACCATATACAACATCCGGAAAACAATGGTTGATGGCAGCATTTTTCATGGCTGTGTTTGCTGGCTTTTCGTATCGTTGTTACAGCCATCTGCCGGCCATCGATTTTACCGAGTGGAAGACCGGGCATAAACTCTATCCTGATAATCCACAACCGGTAAAGTATTATCTTACCTATAAAAACAAGCTGTCAGGAGAGGTGAAAGAGTACCTATCGCCTGATTATCCTTTTAGCGACAGTGTATGGATGGAACAATGGGAATTTGTTTCTCAGCGTGTTAACGATCCGAATGTATATTACGGCAAGTCCCTCATTATAAGCGATACTGCCGGAAATAACGTAACCGAAAGCATTGTCCGGAATCCTGATTATCAGCTTATTGTAAACTCATACGATTTAGCTAAAACGGATCGGAATGCATTTAAGAAACTTAATGCATTTTGTGCCAAAGCAAATGCCGATAATATTGCAACAGCCGTGCTGGTAAGTTCCCGGCCTTCTGAAATCATGGAGTTTGTGAACGAAAATAAACTTCAGCTTGATTTTTATACCGCTGATGATATCGTACTTAAAACCATTGTTCGTTCAAATCCGGGCTTGCTGTTATTGAAAGATGGCGTTATTCTGAAAAAATGGCACAGCAATGATATCCCTGAATACGAAGACTTTAAGAAATTAACGGGTTCGTTGAAATAGACATTTTTTACAAAATCAAATTAACTTATAGTTTCAAAAGACTTATATCAATCTGAAGCTGTAATTATATTCCAAACAATCTAAATTATATCCTGAGAATTCTATGTTCCGTTACACACTTATTCGCCTGATGTATGGAATACTGGTACTTTTCGGAGTAGTTACACTGATATTTTTCCTGTTTAATGTTTTGCCCGGCGATCCTGCCCGCATGATGCTGGGTCAGCGGGCTGATATCACCTCGGTGGATGCAATTAACCGCGACCTGGGCCGCGATAAGCCGCTGATTGTGCAATACTTCAGTTTCCTGAACGATGTTTCACCTGTATCATTTCATAATACGGAGGCCAAAACAAGTGCTTTTTATTTCGACAAGGAAAGATATGCTGCAGCCATGCAGGTTTTGAGTATTGGGTCATCCACCGTAGTTTTCAAGAAACCGTACCTTCGACGTTCATACCAGAGCAAGCGCCCAGTTTCCGAGATTCTTTCCGAAGCTTTTGTTCCAACCATGGTACTGGCAACGGTTGCTATGATAGCTGCTACCATTCTGGGCCTGATTATGGGAATCATAAGTGCATTGAACAAAGATGGCTGGTTCGACCGCATTTCACTTATTGTGAGTATTTTGGGGATGTCGCTTCCATCCTTTTTTGCGGCTATTCTCATAGCCTGGTTTTTTGCCTATGTGCTTGCTGATTTCACCGGACTGAGTATGTTCGGAAGTTTGTATACAGTTGATGATTTTGGGCGAGGTGAATACATTGATCTGAAAAATCTAATTCTTCCTGCATTTACCCTTGCTATCAGGCCGCTGGCAATCATCACCGAGCTTACCCGCAGTTCAATGCTTGAAGTTATGTCGCAGGATTATATCCGCACAGCCAGAGCCAAGGGACTTAGTTTATACAGGATTATTACCAGACATGCATTAAAAAATGCATTAAATCCAGTTGTTACTGCTGTGTCAGGATGGTTCGCCAGCCTTATGGCAGGAGCCGTTTTTGTTGAATATATTTTCGACTGGAAAGGAGTAGGTGTGGTAATAGTTGACGGACTCGAGAAATATGATTTCCCCGTGGTAATGGGTGCTGTGCTGTTTATATCTGTATTGCTCATTATTATTAATATTTTTGCAGATCTTGTGTATGGTATTCTTGATCCCCGGATACGTTACGCTTAAATAGTTGAAAACTAAACTTATATAAAATTAAACTTTACAAAAATGAGAAAGAAAATCGTTGCCGGAAACTGGAAAATGAACAAGCAATTCCAGGATGCTGAAGATTTAATGTTCGAAATCGTTGACGAACTTACCGAAAAAGGTTCAGGCGATACCGAAGTAATTGTATGCCCTCCGGCAGTATACCTCGAAATGAGTTCGGATATCGCTGCTGAAAATGGCTTTATGGTTGGTGCTCAGAATTTAAGTCAATGGGAATCAGGTGCATATACCGGTGATATCTCGGCCGAAATGCTTCATTCCATGGGCATTACACATTGCATTCTTGGGCATTCCGAGCGCAGGATTTATTTTGGTGAAACAGATAAAATTATTGCGGCTAAAGTCGATCAGGCCTTGAAAAACGGTATGATTCCAATTTATTGCTGTGGCGAAGTACTCGCTGAGCGCCAGGCTGAAAAACATTTCGATGTTGTTAGGAGCCAGGTTAGCGAAGCTTTATTTCATCTGGGCAAAGAGGCTGTAAGCGAAGTTATCATCGCCTACGAACCGGTATGGGCAATTGGAACCGGAGTTACTGCATCCTCCGCACAAGCCCAGGAAATGCATGCATTTATACGCAGTCTGCTGACTGAAAAATATGGTGAAGCAGTTAGCCAGGAAATACCAATTTTGTATGGCGGCAGTTGTAACGCTAAGAATGCAGCCGAACTGTTTGCAAATCCTGATGTGGATGGTGGGCTTATCGGAGGCGCTGCTCTTAAAGCGGCTGATTTTGTTACCATTGTGAACTCGTTTCAGTAAAAATGGAATATATCGAAATGAAGTGTCATCCTACCCAGGGTGCACACACTGCTGAACTGCTAATGGCTTTGCTTGCCGATGCCGGATTCGAGAGTTTTATCGAAAATGATAACGGTACGTTGTCAGCTTTTATTCAGTCCCCGCTTTTTTCTGACGGCTTGTCCGCCAGGCTAGGTTCGGACGAATTTGCTGAATTTCTGGATTCATTTTTAATTGAACGCATTGAAGATCAGAATTGGAATGCCGTATGGGAAAGCCAGTACGAACCGGTTCTGATTGACGGAATATGTATGGTTAGAGCCCCTTTCCACCCGGAAAAGGCTGGGGTAGAGTACGATATCGTGATCATGCCGAAAATGTCGTTCGGAACCGCACATCATGAAACCACCAAGCAGATGATTCAATACCTGCTTGGCATGCAACTCGCAGGGAAATCATTGCTCGATATGGGCTCCGGAACTGCTGTGCTGGCAATCCTGGCGCGTATGAAAGGCGCTGCCCCGGTAACCGCCATCGATAACGACGAATGGGCTTATAATAATGCCCTCGAAAATGTGCAAAGCAATAATTTTGCCGACATCGAAGTGCTGTTAGGCGACAGTTCGCTGCTGAAAGGAAGAAAATACGATATCATCCTTGCCAATATTAACAGGAACATATTGCTGAATGATATTCCTGACTATGTAAACAGTCTGAATGCAGGAGGGAAGCTCTATATGAGTGGTTTTTATTCTGAAGACCTTCCTCTTATAGAGGCTAAAGCTAATGAATGTGGACTAAGCCTGCTTTCGAGCCGTGCCGAAAATAACTGGACAGCAGTTTGTTTTACCTTATAAATGACGGATTTGATAAGTATTTAAGGACATGATTGATGCAATTTGCACATCCATTAGCTTGAAACACTTGTCAATTGAGTTTTTATACTGAGGCTGATCATTCCTTACTTGTAACCTATTTATGTGAAATGCGTAAACACCTGATTGCTTTTATTGCTTTTTTCTGCATATTCCTTTCGGCAAAACAGTTGAAAGCGCAGGAGCAATCAGCTGTTTTTTCGGCTGATACTTCAAAATTTATTAATGAACTAACTGCACAGTTCAGGAATGTTGGTGATGCTGATGCAGCAGAGGCGAAACTGGTGCTTTCCGCATTTACCTATCAATGGACCTCGAACCTGCTGCCGGTAATTCAGAAGAAACAGGCAATATCAGTTTGCCTTGCTTTAAATGAACAAAAACTTCAGGTAGCACCATATTATGTGCTGTATTTCAATATAATAACATCTTTAATAAAGCAAAATGCAGTTCCAGCAACTTTTGAAATGTTTCATAAAAGTGTGCTCTTTTGCCTAAACTCAAAGATACCCTCGCGTACCATTCTGAAATACCTAACACAGACTGAATTGCTGATCCGTGAAAATGCATTGATGCAAACCAATACCGAAGCATGGTATGTTAGGAATGGGAATTATAAGATGGCATTCGACTCAGTACCCTATTTCGCCTTTTCGTCAGGATCGCTTGCATGCCTGGTTCGCAACGACAGTGCTTGTATTTACAATACAAAAGGTAGCTTTTATCCTTTAACCCAGACCTGGATTGGGAAGGGTGGAAAAGTGTTTTGGGAGCGGACAGGCCTGGGCCGCGAAGTAGTATATGCAAAACTCTCGGATTACACCATTGACACACGTTCAATCTCCTATACTGCCGATTCCGTGATGTTGTATCATGGAGGATATTTCAAAAAATTTCTGCCGGGAAAACTCGAAGATAAAGCCATGGTGGATATAGATGTGGCCAATGCAACCTTTCCAAGGTTTACCATCTATAAAGGAACACAGGTATATATCAACCTATTTAAGGATATAGAGTTTTTCGGCGGCTTTAATCTGCAAGGTTCAAGAGTAATCGGAACTCCTGCTGATGATGGTTTTTCGCGCATCGAAATTAAACATAACAACAAACCGTTTATTACGTTGCGGTCTACAGAGTTTGTTATCAGGCCCGACCGCTTTGTTTCAGCACGGGCTTCAGTTTTAATTAACATCGAAAATGATTCTGTATTTCACCCTGGAGCTCAGGTAAGATATAATCTGGCAAATAATGAACTGGTAATGAGCAGGGGTGAAGACGGTCTTAGTCAGAGCCCTTTCTTTAACACTTACCACCGCCTTGATATGTACAACGAGGCTATTTACTGGAAGCTGGATGAGGATATTATGACTTTTGAAGATACAAAAGGCCTCAGAACCAAAAGTGAAGCTCTGTTTGAATCTTCCGATTATTTCTCGGCTTTCCGTTTTGATAAATTACAGGGTATTGACGATATTAACCCGGCTATGCTTGTTTCGGCATATGTCAGGCACCGCAATACCGACAGGTTCTTTACCGAGGATTATGCTACCTGGGCTAAAAAACCGGTCGAACAGATTAAAGTTCAGCTTATCAAGCTTGCAAATGCAGGTTTCCTGTATTATGATATCGATCATGACTTCGTTACCGTTCAACCCCGTCTGAATGAATATCTTGCTGCCCGCTCGGGTGTGAAGGACAGCGATATTATCCAGTTTCAGTCGCATGTTGAAAAAGGCTCAAATGCAAAGCTCGATCTGAAAACATTACTCCTTTCGGTTGAAGGTGTAAAACAGGTTATGCTCAGCGATTCACAGTATGTGTATGTAGTTCCCCGCGATGGGAAAGTTACAATCAGCCGAAACCGCGATTTCTCCTTTAAAGGTCGCGTTCATGCAGGGTTATTTGATTTCCTTGCCAACGAATGTACCTTTCAGTACGATAAATTTTCGTTGAGTATTCCGCAGATTGATACGGCTCTGATGGTTGTTCCTGCCTGGAGCCCGGATGCCAATGGCTACAGGCCTTTTGTCAGGGTTAAAAATCTGCTGGCAAATATGAATGGGGAGTTGTTTATCGACTCCCCCGACAGCAAATCGGGGCGTAAAATGCTTCATTATTTCCCTTTGCTTATCAGTAAAGATACCAGCTATATCTATTTCGACAGAAGAGATATTGTAAACGGGGTTTACAAACGAAAAAACTTCTATTTCATGGTTAATCCTTTCACCATGGATAGTATCAATTCACTTCCTCCCGGTGATCTGCAGTTTGATGGTAAACTGGTGTCAGCAGGCATATTCCCCGATTTGAACGAAACCATCAGGGTTCAGAAAGATTATTCGCTTGGGTTTAATAAAGTAATTTCTGAGCCCGGACTGCCCATGTACAGCGGTAAGGGAACTTTTTCGGATACACTCAGGCTGAGTAACCGCGGATTGCGCGGATCCGGGCGATTAAGTTATCTGAGTTCAGTGACTCAATCTTCTGATTTTCTTTTTACTCCCGATTCTACCTCTGCTAAGATAAAGGACTATAAACTGGCAAAGGTAGAAGGACAGTATGAATTTCCGGATGCACAGGTTAAAGATGCTACCGTTAAGTGGACTCCCGGCTCCGATCTCATGACGGTTAAGAATGCTAAAAATGATACCATCAGTATGTTTGGTAATAAAGCAAACCTGAGCGGAACGCTGTTCGTTACACCTTCCGGACTTAAAGGGAAAGGAAAACTGTCGTTCGAAAATGCCGAGGTATATTCAAATACATATAATTTCAGAACAGGATCTTTTACTTCCGATACCTCCGATTTCAAATTGTTAACCGACGACAGGATAAAGGAAGCACTTCGCGTTCATGTATTTAAAACTTCTATCGACTTTGCTACCCGTCAGGGTCATTTTATTGCATCCGGAAAAGGTGCGCTTATGGAATTTCCGGTAATAAACTACAATTGTGTGGTCAACGAATTCGACTGGCTGATGGATAAAAAGCAGCTCCAGCTTATTAATAAGACCAGTTTCTCGCGCGATAAATACTACCAGATGAAACCTTCCGAGCTATTGGCTTTTGCGCCTGGAAGAGAAGTGTATACTTCAACAGATCCTAAACAGGATTCGCTCAGTTTCTTCGCCCTTCGTGCCCTTTATAACCTGGATTCCAACTATCTTGAAGTTGAGGATGCACGTATTCTGAAGGTTGCTGATGCTGCAATTTACCCGAATAATGCAAAACTGTCGATCGGAAAAGAAGGACGCATTAAACTGCTTAAACAGGCTGAAATCCTGGCAAACCGCTCTACATTGTATCATCATTTTTATAATGCCGATGTCAATATCTCTTCACGTAAACGATATACAGCCAGCGGATTATTCGATTATACTCCTTCTGATGGGGACGTAACGACCCTCGAAATGAAGGATATTGCAGTAAACAATAAAGGCGAAACAACCGCCGGTGTCGAAATCAGTGACTCAATGAATTTTATGCTGAACAAGTATTTCAGTTTTAAAGGTAAAATGGAAGTAAATGCTTCAACCAGGCTGATTTATTTTGAAGGTGGGTATGGATTTGTGCACGAATGCTATACCCTTCACAACGAATGGATAAAATTGAGGTCATCCCTCGATCCGCAAAATATCGTGATTCCCGTACCTGAGGATCCTGAAAATACCGGGAACGGGAAACTTCGTGTTTCTATCTGTTACTCTACCACCGAAAATACCGTCAGACCCGCATTTTTTGTAAAAGCAGAAAATGTTACCGATCCCGATATTATTAGTGCAAGCGGGTATTTATCCTATTTTCCCGCAACTGCTGAATACAAGGTTGCTGATACGGCTAAACTCCGGAATCCACAGCTTACAGGCAACATGCTTTCATTTAATACTTCGAGGTGTATGCTTACCGGTGAAGGTCAGATGCAGATTGCAACCAACCTGGGCCAGCTTGGCATGAAGTCAGCAGGCGAAATCAGCTATTTTTCTCTGGTCGATTCCACTTCGCTTAATGTATTGAGTGCTTTCGACTTCTTTTTTCCTGACGAAGCATTGAAAGTATTTGCCGATGCGGTGAATGCTTCCGAATCAAAGGGAATTGATATTTCAGGTTTAAATTATACCCGTTCACTCCGCGAATTTGTTGGACAACAGGAGGCTGATAAAATGCTTACTGAGCTTAGCCTATATGGCCAATACCGTAAATTTCCCGAAATCCTCAATCATACCCTTATACTCACCGGCTTGCAGATGAGCTGGAATAAAGACCTGCGCTCCTTTATCAGCAAGGGCCCTATAGGTATCAATAATATGGGTAAAACAGCTGTGAATAAAAAGGTTAAAGGATACGTCGAAATTGGCAAAAGGCGATCAGGCGATATTATTAATCTCTATTTTGAGCCTGAGGAGAACCAATGGTATTTCTTTTCGTATTCCAACGGAACTATGCAGGTGCTTTCGTCAAACAGTGCATTTAATGATAAACTCAGCGGCCTGAAAGAAAGCGAACGTGTTATTAA
Source organism: uncultured Bacteroidales bacterium (assembly GCA_903822525.1). GTDB lineage: Bacteria > Bacteroidota > Bacteroidia > Bacteroidales > UBA4417 > UBA4417. Next base: position 22,957 of record CAIJPI010000242.1, read on the forward strand.
AGGCGAAAAAGGAAAACCAAATTACCAGTTTATTTTAGGCACAGGCGAAAAGAAAGCTACTTTCCTCCGTAAAATGAAGCAGGCAGCAGGCAATGAATGATAAGACTGCATTTTCAACTGTAACGGATTATCTGAGCAGCAGGTTTTACATGCCACCCGGTAGATAAAGCCTTACCAAACCTCAGGGTTGATCATTCAACGAAATAGAAGTAAATCCCTGAAAAGGGCATCCTAAGCCGAACTGCAAAAAGTTTCTTTTTTTTTACTCAATCTACATTCTGACTACACTTTGGCAGGGGAAGGGGATGGTTAAATTCCTTTATCTTTGGCAAATTAATTACGGCTTCATTTCTTAAGTGAAAATATATATGAATAACGACTTACTCCTTATTGCTGGAGGGATTTTAGCTTACCTGATGGGATCATTTTCATCAGCTGTCTGGATTGGAAAATGGTTTTTCAACACCGATGTGCGAACCCTCGGTAGCGGCAACGCTGGTGCCACCAATACCATCAGGGTACTTGGAACTAAAGCAGGTATCATTGTTATGGTAATCGACGTGGTGAAAGCCTGGGGAGCCGTAAGCCTTGCCCATGTATTTGCAGGTAACCGGCTCGATGATGCGCAGATAATTGATTACCAGATTATTTTAGGCGCTTTGGCTGTTCTGGGGCATGTTTTTCCTGTATTTACCGGCTTTAAAGGTGGTAAAGGAGTAGCATCGCTGGTTGGTGTAATAATAGCCTTATATTCGCTTTATATCTTCCTGTTTGTACTCTTGTGGTTTGTGGTGATTTTTATCCTGACCCGTTTTGTTTCGCTTGCTTCCATAACTGCATCCATCCTTTTTGCAATACTGGCAATTTTCGTATTTCACGAACAGAATACTTACCTGATCGTTCTGGCTACATCAATTGCTATATTTATTCCTCTTACCCACTATAAAAATATTAAGCGCCTACTGAAAGGCGAAGAAAGCAAACTGACGTTCAGAAAAAAAATAAAAAATTCGTAATAGTTCATTTAATGTTAATATCTTAGTACCATTGGATTTTAAAAATTGATTTAAGATTCATAATTTTACATTCTCAAAATATTTAGCTGTAAATAACTGAAATACATAATAATATGAAATTTATCATCAATAGCCAGGCATTACTGAAGAAACTTCAGTTCCTGAATGGAGTTATTAATTCGAACAATACACTTCCAATTCTGGATGATTTCCTGTTTGAACTCGACGGCACTACGCTTCGGATTACTGCCACCGACCTGGAAACCACCCTGATCATGACGCTTGAAACATCCATGGCTGATGAATCAGGAAAGGTAACAATCCCAGCTAAATTGCTTCTCGATTTCCTGAAATACCTGCCCGATGCTCCGATAACCTTTAATATCGATACCAATACACTTGCAATTGAAATACTTTCGACTGAGGGCAAGTATAAACTCACCGGCCATAATGCTGAAGATTATCCTGAACTTCCTCTGCTGGATGAAACCACAAACTTTGAACTTTCATCATCCATCCTTGCTGCCGGAATAACTAAAACGGTTTTTGCTACAGGTAATGATGAACTTCGCCCTGCCATGGGAGGCGTGTTCTTCGATATTATGCCCGATTATATGACCTTCGTTGCTACTGACGCACATAAACTTGTTCGGTACCGCCGCAATGATGCCAAATCAGGTATTTCAACCTCTTTTATCATTCCGCGCAAGCCGCTCAATGTGCTCAAAAGCCTTCTGAGTACCGAAGATGTTACCGTTCAGGTTGAATACAATGTTACCAATGCAGCCTTTGCCTATGATGGCGTTAAGTTGTTTAGCCGCCTAATCGAAGGCCGCTATCCAGCCTACGATGCAGTTATACCTAAAGATAACCCGAATAAATTAACCGTTGAAAGAAACCTGTTTATCAGTTCAGTGAAACGCCTTTCACCGTTTGCCAATCAATCCACACATCAGGTCAGGCTGCGTATCAGTGGTCAGGAACTCCTGATGAATGCTGAAGATATAGACTATTCAAACGAAGGTGTTGAACGTCTGGCATGCAGCTATTCGGGCGATGATATGGAGATTGGATTCAATTCACGGTTTTTACTCGAAATGGTGAACAACCTCGAATCACACGAAATATTATTCCAGTTGTCGGGTCCAACCCGTGCCGGGATTATTGTTCCTGCAAACCACGACAATGCCGACGAAGATATTCTGATGCTTGTAATGCCTGTTATGCTGGGTCAGAATTAGTAATGAATTGATAGTATTTACATAAAGCCCCGGTTTATACCGGGGTTTTGTGCTTATAGCTCACCCAGACAGATTAAGATTTACAAAAAAAACCTTTACGAAACCCCTGATTCCTTAATTGATTCGAAAAATTGATCAGTGTTTCGGGGTGTAAGGATTTCATGTCAGATAGCAGCATGTTCTTTTTGAACACATTCTTTGTTTGTCTAAATTTGTATTAATTTCAATAAATCAGATTGTCCCTAAAAAAAAGCAAAGTGCTCCGAATTGTTGCTGATGAGAAAATTCCGTTCCTGCGTGGGGTACTCGAACCCTATGCTGAAGTGGTGTACATGCCCGGTAACCTTATAGACAGGGATTCAGTAATGTCAGCTGATGCGTTGCTTATTCGCACCCGGACCCGCTGCGATCAGTCTTTGTTAAAAGGCACTGCAGTTAAATTTATTGCAACGGCAACCATCGGATTTGATCATATTGATGCCGGGTTCTGCCGGGCAGAAAATATTTCATGGGTTAATGCGCCCGGATGCAATTCTTCCTCTGTGCAGCAATATGTTATTGCTGCCTTGCTGCAAGTTTCGAATGATAATAAGATTACCCTCTGCGGAAAGACCCTGGGAATAATTGGTGCCGGGAATGTTGGATCAAAAGTTGCCTCAGCCGCAAATCTGCTTGGTTTGAAAGTGAAACTTAACGATCCCCCAAGAGCCCGTATCGAGGGGAGTACAGGTTTCGTTCATCTGGATGAAATTTTAGAAACATCCGACATGATTTCTATTCATGTTCCTCTAACCATGACGGGTGAGGATAAAACTTTCCAACTTTTTGACAAGGCTTTATTCAGCAAAATCAGAAAGGGTACATGGCTTATTAATACATCCCGGGGTGAAGTGGTCGAAACAAAAGCAATGAAAGAAGCGCTTCAAGATGGATTTTTAACAGGCACAATTGTGGATGTCTGGGAAAATGAACCTCATATTGACATGGAACTGCTGCGCCGGGTTACTATCTCAACCCCGCATATAGCAGGATATTCCGTTGATGGAAAAGCCAATGGAACTTCACAGATTGTCAGATCGCTGAGTACGTATTTTAATCTGCCGCTTGGTACATTTTATCCTCCCTTACTCCCTTCGCCGGCTACACCCGATCTGTTTCTTGATGGATATGGCAAAAGTGCTGAGCAAGTTGTGGCTCAGACTGTCCTGCATTCCTACCCTATACTGGAGGATCATGGTAATCTGCAGCGTTCTCCCGCAACTTTTGAGCTTCAGAGGGGTGAGTATAGGGTCAGACGCGAATTTGGCGCATACAAGGTAAAAATCAGAAACGGAAGCTCCGAAACCATTTCTATATTAAGCGGACTTGGGTTTTTAGTTCAGCCTGAAGGTTGAAGAAATTTCAGAAAATAAGACCTGCGCCTTTGGACTTACCTGATATTATCGGAGTAAGAATAGGGGAGATGATTTCAATAGGGGAAAACAAAGTACAGGTAAATTTCAATATTACCCTTTTGAGTTTTCAATAATTTCTCCCAGTTCCATCCATAGAAAGGTTTTCTCGTCAATTTGCTGAATCAGGGTATTGTATTTTATTGAAAGACTCGTAATGCTTTCGGGCGTTTCCAATCCGGAATTCATGCGGTCCATCAGCTGATCTTTTTCCGTTTCAAGCTGGTGTATTTCCTTCTCCAGGGTTTCGAAATCCTTTAACTGCCTGAAACTGGGTTTTGTTGAAGGCTTCTTTTCTTTTATAGCAATAATCTCTTCTTTTGTTGGTTTCTCGCTGCGCTGAGCCATTTTCTGCTCTTTCATACGCCATTGGTAGTAATCAGTATAATTTCCGTAGAAATCCTTGATCTTTCCCTGTCCTTCAAATACGAAAACATGATCACAAAGTTTATCGAGCAGGAACCTGTCGTGCGATACAATCAGCACACAACCTGCAAAATCCTGCAAAAACTCTTCAAGCACCTGTAATGTATAGATATCCAGGTCGTTGGTAGGCTCATCAAGAATTAAAAAATTCGGATTTCGTACAAGTTGAAGCAAAAGGTACAACCGCCGTCTCTCGCCTCCGCTGAGGGCACTGAAATATGCCTGCTGAACAGGATACGAAAAATCAAAATGCTGCAGGAACTGCGATGCCGACATGCTTCCCTTTTCCAGCTTTATTTCTTCAGCAACGTCTTTAACTATATCAATAACACGTTTATCTTCTTTCAGTTCCAGTCCGTTCTGTGTATAATAGCTCATTACAACAGTCTGGCCAATCGAAATTTTTCCTTTGTCGGGCGAAAGCCTGCCTGATATCAGGTTCAGCAAAGTACTCTTACCCGTGCCGTTCAACCCTACTATGCCTATTTTTTCGCCTCGCTTAAAAATATATGTGAAGTCATCAACCGCTTTAAAATCGCCAAAATTCTTGCTCAGGTTATCTATCTCTATGATTTTTCCGCCCAGCCGATTGGCATTAACACCGAATTGTATGTTTTTGTCATCACGTTTAAATTTTGCTTTTACCTGAAGATCATCAAATGAGGATATCCTTGCCTTTGATTTGGTACCCCTGGCTTTCGGCATCCTGCGAATCCATTCGAGTTCGGTACGATAAAGGTTTTTTGCCTTTTCAGTCGATTGATCTTCTGTGAGTTGCCGCTCAGCCTTTTTCTCCAGGTAATAAGTGTAATTTCCTTTATAGGTCATAATGGAGTTCTGATCCATCTCCAGTATGGTGTCACAGACATTGTCGAGAAAATACCTGTCGTGGGTAACCAAGAGCAAACTAAGCGATTCGCGCGAAAGATAATCTTCGAGCCATTCGATCATTTCGAAATCCAGGTGGTTGGTAGGCTCATCCATCAGCAACAGGTCAGGATTGCCAAGCAGGGCGCGGGCTAAAGCAATTTTTTTTCGCTGACCGCCCGATAGTTTTCCGACTTTTTGCGATAAATCGTTAATTGCAAACTGCCCTAATATTTCTCGGGCCCTTGTTTCGTAATCCCAGGCACCTGAGGCATCCATCTCTGCCATGCAATGGCTGAGCCGGTTGTCGCTCTCAGTCCCCGGATTGTGTTTTACTTCTTCCAGTGCAAACTCGTAATCATGAATAACTTTAATCAGGCCTGTTCCGGCCGAAAAAATGGTATCCAGTATGGTTTTTGATTCGTCGAGCTGTGGATTCTGTTGCAGGTAGTCGATACGAAGATCCCTGCGGGTAGTGATTTTGCCTGAATCGGGGGCTTCAATCCCTGCAAGAATATGCATGAGTGAGCTCTTTCCTGTTCCGTTACGGGCAATTAAAGCTACTTTCTGGCCTTTATCGAGGCTGAAACTGATGTTTTTGAAAAGGATTTTCTCGCCGTAGGCTTTTGATAAATTATCAACCTGAAGATAGTTCAATGATACGAAATGTTAGTTAGGAAAGCTTTTGCAAAAATAGGAAGATTGGTCGAGTAATGGGTTACGAAAATGGGGAAGGCCATTTTTAAATCTGATTCAGGATACTTTCTGGTAAACTTAGCGATAGATTATGCGAAAAATGAAAATACAACTCTCATTTTGATAGATATTCAAAAAAAAAGCTTCCTCACGGAAGCTTTTGAAGTAGTTTTCAATGCTGAATTATTGCATTTTAACATTGATAGCTTTGGGACCTCTGCGGTCTTCAACAACTTCAAAGCTAACTAAATCGTCATCTTTAATCTTGTCGATCAGGCCGGTAACGTGCACAAAAACTTCTTTAGCAGTTTCATCATCAACTATAAAGCCGAAACCTTTTTGCTGATTGAAAAATTTTACTTTTCCAGTAGACATTGTAATGGGTATTAGTAATTATTTAATTGATAGTTGGATACAAAAATAAGATATATTTCAATAAATTGATACTTTTTAAGCAATAAATTTTAACACTTTGATTATCAGTGTGTTAAAAACATTATTTTTGTGTTTCATAAGCTATTGATATCCAATAGGTTAAAATAAAAGTTAATAAATACTTATTTTTCGTGTTTTTATTGCCTTATTTCTTCATTAGCCATTCCGCAACAATTTTTGCTTCTTCGACCGAATTTCCACAGAACAGCTTATCCGCTTTAAACCCTATACACACATCCGGACGCGAAGGATGGTTGAAAATAGCACATTTTAAATCATCAGTCAGTTGTATGCACCGCACTCCGGCTTCTTTCCCGTCAGGCATGCCGGGTATGGGTGAACTGATTGAAATATGTATGCAGCAAACGCCACATCCTGATCGGCATTCCATGGTTCAGGGACAGAGTTAAGGGTTAGAGTAGGGAGGGATAGTGGCAGGCACAGCAGTGCAAAAAAACAGGCGTTTAAAATTCAGAAATAAATTTGAATTTTAAACGCCCGGTTTCAGGCTGATCAACTAAAGCTGCGGACCAGCAGCAACAAGTCTTTTGCCTTCTTCGTTATCAGTGTATTTTGCAAAAT
>CAIJPI010000243.1 GCA_903822525.1 uncultured Bacteroidales bacterium
GGGTAAGCTGATCGCTTGTATTGAACCAGGCTTCTTCGAGAGGCTCGACAGCAGGAAGACCCAGGGTAAGGATTTCAGTACTTACCTGCTGAAAAGCTTCCTGGTCAGGATCATCAAGTAAGTGAATTAGCAGGTTAAGGTGTTCCATAGTAACGTCTTCGGGCTTTGGTTTTTGGATTGCTTAAAAGTACAGCTCTTCGCGATAAGCATAAAACAAAACTGGAATAACTTTTCAACAAACGAAGGTTGAAATCAAAATTATCATTTCCTCCTTCTGGTTTTTACCCTTATTGGAATAAAGCGAAAAGACTGCCTAAATTTAAACAGCCTCTAAGCCTATGTTAACTTATTAAGGAAAGCTTGCATCCTGAACTTATAAAAAAGAAACCCTGAAGGAAAATATCCTTCAGGGTTTCACAATAAAATAACAATTCGGTTTACATCAAATTCCACACAAAGCCTAGCTTATACAGAATCACATCTACAATTAAACCCAGCAGAAAAAGCAATCCGAAAGCCCGGTTGTATATAAAAGCATGTGAAACCAGGTAAAGTGGCCAGCCTTCGCCCGCAGCACCTTCAGGTTTTGCAGCAGGGCGGGGTTTTACAAATACTTTAATAGCCCATATCAGCTTTGGAATGGCTAAAAGTACAATCAGCATTGCCGGTCCAAGACGGCCGGTAAGCACCAGCGTAATAATAAAGCCATATTGGAGCAGCCAAAATACTATAGTTGAATAGCGGGCTGCCTTCTCCCCTATAACAACAGGAAGTGTGCGCACACCTTTGGCTTTGTCCTCCGGAAGTTTGTCAGTATGTTTTCCAAAAAGTACAGTAGTTGGTCCTAATGCATATACAAGGCTGAGTAATACAACCCAGTTATCCCATTGTCCGCCTGAAACCACAAAATAAGTTCCGCCCACCATCAACGGTCCCCATACCAATATAACTGATGGTTCGCCAAGACCGTAATACTTCAGCGGCCAGGTATAGAACAACAGGAAAAATAATCCTGCGCCCATTAACCAGAATGCGCCGATACCGGTAACTGCAACCAGGTAAATTCCTACAACCATAGCAATTCCAAGGGTAACGAAGAGATAATTGTAGAATTTTTTCAGGCTTAGCAATCCATGTTCGAGGGGCTGCGGGCCATACAGAGAGCGGTAATAATTATCCTTGTCGATTCCTCTTTTATGGTCGACAAGGTCATTAAGCAGGTTATTGCTGGCATGTGCCATTACGATTCCGAAAAGGGAAAGCAAAAACAAGCCCATCGAAAAATTACCTGAACGATAAGCAAGTAATCCGCCTATTGCTGCAGCCAAAGCAGTCATTATAAATACAGCAGCCCTAGTTGCAATAAGCCAACGCGAAATTACATCGAGTGTATTCCACTCAGCTTTTGTTATTTGTGGTATTACCCGTAAGGCTTTAATCCACATTGAAGTATTTACCATTATATTTAAGTATTTGTTTACTTAAAAACAAAAGCCGGGGACTAAAGGTTCAGCCATGGTTGAATGATTAATTTAGCATACCAGGTAAACAACTGTAAACAAAAAGATTAATCATAAATTAAGGCAAAAAAAAGATAAATTTATAAACTGAAATAACCTTGCTTGGAATAAATCACCAACTGAAGAAGATAATATGATCAATCTGGCGAACCCTTAATTGACGAATACCAATAAAAAATAAATGACAGATGAGTAATACCATCAGAACTCTATTCTAACAAATGAAACGTATTTAGAAGATGTTCCGATATCCCCTGAAAATGGGAACATACTTTTCTATGTTTTTCCTAACTTTGCCAACACACCAACATTATTAAAAGCGGTATGGAAAAAGTTTTACCATTTATCTTCGTTTTAGCTATTTTTCTGTCAGGATGTAATTCCTCGAAAAGACAGCTTGAAAAAGGAAATTATGATGCTGCCATCGCTAAAGCAGCAAAACAATTGCGGAAAGACCCCAGCGATACCAAGCAGATACTAATTCTCGAACGCTCCTATAAAGTGGCAAATGAAAGGGATAATGAGAAAATACGCTTTTTAAAAACGGAAGGACGCCCGAATAATTGGGACGAAATATACCTGATATACAAAACTTTGAACGACAGGCAGGCTCTCGTCAGGACAGTGACGCCTCTGAATTTGAACGGAAAGTCAGTCGATTATCCATATGTTGATTATATGCCCGATATGGCAAATGCAAAGCACAAGGCTGCAGATTTCTATTTTGCGCATGGAAACGAACTGATGAAGAATGGATTAAAAGATTCGTACCGGCAGGCTTATGATGAATTTGTTAGGGCAAAGGAATATATAGGCAATTATGAAGGAATTGATAATAAAATTCATGATGCCAGGCAACTGGGGATGAGCCGTGTATTTGTTTCGTTGGAAAATAGTTCCAGAATAAAATTCTCAAAAGAATTTGAACAGGATCTTCTGGCCCTGGATTTGCCAAACCTTAATTCGGAATGGGTTGAGTATTATACCCGCAACTTCAATGAAGACACTAAATATGATTATTTTATCAATGTGAATGTGAAAATAGTGGCTGTAAGCCCCGATAGAACCATTCAAAAAGATACAGTTATCAAAAAGGAGGTTGAAGATGGATTTACATATGCCCTGGATAGAAAAGGCAATGTAATGAGGGATTCTCTTGGCAACGACATTAAACTGAAAAAATATAAAACACTCCAATGTGCTCTTGTGGAATCGGTGCAGTTAAAAGCCTGCCGGATAGATGGAGATATTGAAGTTATAAAGGTAAATCCTGACAAAGTTTTGAAAAAGGATCCTATAGGAGCACAGTCAAATTTCGAATATGTTTCGTCCAGGGCAATCGGCGATACTAAAGCTTTAAATTCGGCACAGCTCCAACAGCTCCGGACAGCGCCTGTTCCATTCCCCGATGATTATGAAATGGTGATGAGGTGTTCCGAATCACTCAAAATGGCCATCAGAGATGGTATACGGAACAACAAAAGGATTATTTTCTAACAGGAATTTGTTTCAGAATGGGAAACTGAAACGATAGTTGTGCCGGAAGAACGGGTTAATTCCGTTCCAATTTAGCATTTACGCTGTTAACCTGGTTAATACCATTTTCACCATTCTCTCAATATCGCTATGGTAATCTTTGGCATAGGTTTGGTTTACGCGGTTTGCCACAATCGAACAAATAGTAAGCGTATCGTGCCCCAGCATTTTCCCTAATCCATACAATGCCGATGTTTCCATCTCAAAATTAGCTATCCTTTTTCCTTCGAAGGAGAAACTCTCGATTAGGTGATTGAGTTCAGGGAATGCCAGTTTCAGCCTGAGTTCCCTACCTTGCGGACCATAAAAGCCCGGCGCTGTTAGTGTAATGCCATGCACTAAATCCTTGCCTAACTTTTCCATCAGCATATCCGAACAAGGCACGGCATAGATGCCCGGAAGATTTTTGTCCCACTGCACATGGTTTACAAATGCTTCAGCCATCGCTGCATTCATAACACTTTTCCCTTTTTCGTAGAAATACAGTAACCCATCCATGCCCATTCCATACGAAGAGGCTACAAAAGTTCCGGGTTCAATATCCGACTGCAGGGCACCGGCAGTTCCAAGTCTGATAATATTCAACCTGGTGTGCAATTCTTTGGGTTCGCGTGCTGCAAGGTCAATATTTACTACTGCATCCAGTTCATTGATAACAATATCGAGGTTGTCGGTTCCCATACCTGTTGAAAGCACAGTGAGCCTTTTGCCGCCAATTGTTCCGGTATGGGTGTTTAGTTCCCTGTTTTGTACCGAAAACTCTATACTGTCGAAATATTTCGAGATTTCTTTTACCCTACCCGGATCGCCGACAACAATAATGGTATCAGCAATATTTTCAGGTTTCAGGTGAAGGTGATAAACACTACCGTCAGGATTAAGAATCAGTTCAGATCCAGCAATTGGTGCCATATTTAGCGAATGAAAAAGTAAAAAAGTATATTTGTACGCAAAAGTAATCAAATCGACTATCGGATGAACAAAATACTGATCCCTATAGACTTTCAGAAGCAATCCTTCCTGGCTCTTGAACAATCCTATAACCTTGCCCGGCTGTTGAAAGCTGAAATCATGCTGTTGTATGTTCATGAACAAGCAGGAATATTTGCAGGCTTATTCAGCAACGATCAGAATAATGAAATGCTTTCGAAAATTGATGAAAAACTCGCTGAACTTGCAGGCAGAGCATCCATATCATCCGGATTAACCGTTACGTACCGTATCGAAAAAGGCCGGATCTATTCAAAAATAACCGATGTGGCCAAAGAAATCCAGGCACAATATATTGTGATGGGTACCCATAGCTCGGATGAATCGGAAGATCAGGAAAAGCATGTCGGAGCCAATACCTCCAAAATCATCAGGTCATCAACCTGCCCGGTTATTACACTTAATTCGAAACATCTGTACCATGGCTGCAGGAATATTCTGCTGCCACTTGACCTTACAAAAGAAACAAGGCAAAAAGTAACCATGGGCATCGAAATTGCAAGAATTTACGGTGCCGGCATAAGGGTTGTTTCAGCATTATGGTCTAAAAATGACCCATCCATTGTAGGCCGGCTGTATCAGCAAGGCCAGCAGGTCACCGATTTCATAACATCCGCAGGAGTCGATTGCAGTTTCGAGGTTGTCGAAAGCAGAGGTGGTGAACGCACACTCGTACCTTCCATTCTCAATTATGCTACCCAGCAGGGCGATGTCGACCTGATTATCATACTCACACAGCAGGAAATAGGCATTGTCGAATTTTTCGTTGGCTCGCATGCCCAGGAGTTTATCCGCCTCTCGGATATTCCGGTGATGTCGGTTATTCCGAAAGAAATAGGATACACCTCGATTTTCTCCTAATCAAATAGCATCAGGCATTCGGAACTTTAAACTTCTGTAAGCTCTAGCTCACACCCATTAAATCCTTTTTAAAAAACATGCTTGCAGAAATAATTACAATTGGCGATGAACTCCTTATCGGCCAGGTGATCGACACCAATTCAGCCTGGATGGCCGGACAGCTCAATATGATTGGGATAAAGGTTCATCAGATCACCAGCATTTCGGATAACCGCGATCATATTCTGACCACCCTCGCAGAGGCATCGGCAAGGGTTCAGCTTATACTGATTACCGGCGGACTTGGACCTACCAAGGACGATATAACCAAACATACACTCTGCGACTATTTTAATACCTCCCTGGTTTTCAGTGACCTGGCTTATAAAAATGTGGAGAAACTTTTTGCTGCCCGCGGATTTGCTGTTTCGGAACTGAACCGACAGCAGGCTATGGTTCCTGCCAACTGCCGTGTGATATCCAATCCAAATGGAACCGCACCTGGCATGTGGTTCGAGAAAGACGGATGCATTTATGTTTCAATGCCTGGCGTCCCTTTCGAGATGAAAGCCATCATGGAACAGGAAATTATCCCTCAGTTGTTAGATAAACTGAACAAAGTGATCATTCATCGTACTATTCTCACCGAAGGCGTTGGCGAATCGCATCTGGCTGCTGAAATTGAACCCTGGGAAGATTCACTTCCTTCCTTTATAAAACTTGCCTATCTTCCTCAGCCCGGCATGGTAAGGCTGCGTTTAACAGCATACGGAACCAACAGGGATGAATTGCAGCAGGCAGTTTCAAAAGCCGAAAAAGAGCTTTATCCGTATGCAGGAAAATATATTTTCGGCTACGACGACGATACAATGGAATCCGTAACAGGTCAGCTGCTTAGGAAGAAAAGGGCAACACTGTCGACTGCCGAAAGTTGCACCGGGGGCAATATTGCACAGCTTATTACCAGCATTGCAGGCAGTTCCGATTATTTCAAAGGATCAATAGTTGCGTATTCGAACGAAATAAAAGAGCAGTTTGTTGGTGTTCCGCACCAGGTGCTGGCCGATTTCGGAGCGGTAAGCGAACAAACGGTGAAAGCTATGGCCGAAGGTATCCGTAACCGTTTTTCGACAGATTATGCCATTGCTGTTTCAGGCATTGCAGGACCGGGTGGCGGAACAGCCGAAAAACCAGTTGGGACAACATGGATTGCTGTTGCCACTCCCAGCGGAACCGTAGCCCTCAAATTCCTTTTTGGAGATCACAGGGGCCGGAATATCCGTAAAGCTTCGGTAGCAGCATTGAATATGCTGCGCAAAACACTGACCGAATAAGGGCTGATGCTATCATGTTGCTTTTCTGAGCAGCCAAATGATTGATACTATGTTTTTCAAAGAATCATCCTTTCAAATACATTAGAATCTTAAAATAATGAGGCAACTGGCCGGGAGTTAAATCCCATTGGGGTGCACCGGGCAGTAATAGCGCAATCGCATAACGCTATTAATCAGTCGGATAGCCCAAATACTTCTTTCCGAAAAGTGAATACGAACATAATATTGAAGATTTTTTCCAGATTGTTTTGATATTTACAAATTTATACAGACCTTTGCACTCCATTTTGAAAAGCCTAAAACTATGTCGAGAGTTTGTGAATTAACCGGAAAGAAAATGATTGTAGGAAACACTGTTTCCCATTCAAATATTAAAACCAAACGTAGGTTTTACCCTAATCTTCAGACCAAACGCTTCTTTATTCCTGAAGAAGATAAGTGGATTACACTGAAAGTATCGACTTCGGCACTTCGCACCATCAACAAAAAAGGCATCAGTGCCTGCCTGAAAGAAGCCCGCGAAAAAGGGTTCCTGATCAACAAGTAGACAATTGTAATGAATATGAGTAGAGCTGTTTCCCTAATGGGTGACAGCTTTTTTTGTTGCCTTCCGCGAACACTTTAACATTATTTTTGAAAACAAGCCTTCCCGGGCTTACCGCGACATTGGAAAAGAGATATCTTTGCATGTAATGAAAGTAAAATTCAACATATTCCTTTCCATACTTTTTACACTTGCTGCTTTTAATACCAAAGCTCAGCGGATCAACGATCTTGTGCAATTTTCGGGCGTCGTGGTAACCGCCGACAGCCTGCGCCCTGTCCCTTTTGCCAACATTGCAGTAGCAAAAACAGGTCGTGGCACCACATCCGATTATTATGGCTTTTTCTCAATCGTGGTGCACAAGAATGATCTTATCACATTTTCAGCAATTGGCTATAAATCCGGATTATTTCACATCCCTGACACACTTTCCCAAAACAGATATTCCCTCATACAGGTAATGTCGTCGGATACCATAATGCTTACCGAAACTGTAATTTATCCCTGGCCAAACAAGGAACAATTCAGGCATGCCTTCCTTACACTCGACATTCCTGACGATGATATAGAGATTGCCCGCCGCAACCTGGCATATATGGAAATGCGCGAGATTTACGGCCGGAATTATGACCCTGAACGCTACGGATACACACCCGGCCAAAGTTATCACAACTATATGAGCACACAGGCCGATAAATTATATTATAACGGTCAAACCATGCCCAACAACCTCCTGAATCCACTGGCATGGGCCAAGTTTATCAAAGCCTGGAAAAGAGGCGACTTCAAAAAGAAATATTAATATTTTCAGCGCACAAATCCGCCCTTACTGTTTTGAACATTGTGATGTTCCGAAATCTTATGGCAATCTGAAATATTCTTTGTGGCATAGAGTCTTACCAGCTATTTTATTTAGCTATAAAGGCACTAAAACCCAAAGTTTACTAAACAAACCTCCCTTCATATTTGACAGTTTCATGGTTCTGTTTAAGGAAAATGCGGAAAATCATTTGTGCTTAGTGCAAAGTGCTCAGTGCTCAGTGCTCAGAGAGTATAATACAGACAAGCTACAGGATTGATAAATACAAATAAATGATGCTAAGCACATAGCGCTATGCACAATGCACTATATAACAGAATCAATTCCTGCTACAATATTCTAAAACAAAACCAGTTTTATTAACACATTACCAGTAAATCTGATATAAATCCCGGATCAGGTATTTATCAAATGAGCTATTTATACTACTTTCGCAAAAAAGACGTTAACTTATACCCAACAAACATATTTTTCATCAGCGCTTACTATACCCCTGCCCGAATTTGAAACCAAATCAGATCCTTTCCCTTTCCTGTTTGAAAAAACTAATAGTTGCCTTAGCTGTGATACTGGGCAATTCTGTTTTTGCCCAGCAGGTGGGAATGATAAGCGGCAAAGTTTCAGATGAAAAAAATCAGCCGGTGGAGCTGGTAAGTGTCAGTATTTTCGGATACCCGGGTGGTATAACAACTTCTGCTGACGGCAGCTACAGCCTTGAGATTCCGGCTGCAAAAACATTGAAAATAGTTTATTCGTTTATTGGGTTCCGAAGCGACACTGCTATCGTTAAAGTGAATGCAGGCGAAAAACTCCGGGTAAACCGTACTATCATCTCCGAAGCCACCGAATTGGGAAGCATTGTCATTGAGAATCACCAGATACGAAATACCAACCTTACACGTATCGATCCGCATACTGTAAATGCTTTACCTACTGCATCAGGCGGAATTGAAGCATTATTAAAGACCATGCCTGGAGTGGTTTCGAACAACGAACTCAGTTCACAGTACTCGGTGCGGGGAGGCAATTACGATGAAAACCTTGTGTATGTTAACGATATTGAAATTTACCGTCCGTTCCTGGTCCGCTCCGGACAGCAGGAAGGGCTTAGTTTTCTGAACAGTGACCTGGTTTCGTCGGTTTTATTTTCTTCCGGTGGTTTCGAAGCACGGTATGGCGATAAACTATCGAGTGTTCTGGATATCAAATATAAACACCCTACAAAATTTGCAGCATCTGCTTCAGCCAGTCTGCTGGGAGCCTCAGCCCACCTGGAAGGAACAAGCAGCAACAAGCGCTTCACCTATCTGGCCGGCGCCAGGTACAAAACCAACCAGTACCTTCTCAACGCTCTCGAAACAAAAGGAAGTTACAAACCTGTTTTTGTCGATTTCCAGTCCTTTTTAACCTATAACCTGAACGATAAACTTGAACTTTCAGTCATGGGGTATGTTTCGTCAAACAATTATACCTTGATACCTGAATCGCGTGAGACCAAGTTTGGCACTTTTTTTACACCCTTGCGCCTAAACATCTATTTTGATGGCCAGGAAGTCGATAAGTACGATAGCCGCATGGGTGCCATCACCCTTACGCAGAAGGCCAGCAAACACTTACAGGTTAAATGGATAGCTTCAGCTTACAACTCCCGTGAAACTGAATCCTTCGACATTCTTGCCGAATACTATATTGCGCTTCTCGAAAATCAACCCGGAAGTAACGATTCCATCGAAGTAGTTGAGACAAAAGGCGTTGGCGGATTTTTTAATCATGCCCGTAACCAGCTCGACATGACCGTGTTGAATGCTGAAAACAGGTATAGCTATTCGAAAGGCAGAAACTATGCACTCTGGGGTATAAAATACCAGCACGAAATGATCAGCGACCGCATCAACGAGTATCAAAGGATTGATTCAGCATATTACTCTATCCCGAATACTCCGGGCACACCGGGTCAGGCAGGCAACCTTACAGATTTTGTACTGAACTACCACCTGAAAACCTCAGCCAATATCAATACGAACAGGTATACGGCCTTTGCACAGAATACATGGTCAATAAACGGCGATTCGACTGACCTGGCTTTTACAGCGGGTGTACGGTTTCAATACTGGGACTATAACAGGCAGTTTATTGTGAGTCCGCGCATCAGCATGTCGTACAAGCCACTCTGGGAAAAAGATATCATGCTGCGCTTTTCAGCCGGATATTACTACCAGCCTCCGTTTTACCGCGAACTTCGTAACCTTGCCGGCGAGATCAATCCCAACCTGAAAGCACAGAAATCCATTCAGTTTGTGGCTGGCAGCGACTGGAACTTTATTTCATGGGACCGGCCATTCAAATTTGTGACCGAAATATACTATAAATATTTAACCAATCTGGTACCTTACCAGGTCGACAACGTCCGTATACAATACCTGGGAATAAACGGGTCGAAAGGATATGCCTATGGCATCGACATGAAGGTAAACGGAGACTTTGTAAAAGGCGTTGAATCATGGGCAAGCCTTTCTTATATGAAAACGGCTGAAGACCTTTATAATGATCATTTCACCGAATATTACAATTCCAAAGGCGAAGTGATTCATGCAGGGTATACCAAAGATGATATTGCAGTCGATTCAGCAGTAATTTCGCCAGGCTATATCCCCCGCCCTACCGATCAGCGGATTACCTTCGGACTTTTCTTCCAGGATTTCCTGCCTATGAATCCGACCTTCAAGATGAACCTTGGGCTTTATTTCGGAAGCGGATTGCCTACCGGGGCGCCCAATACCCCTTTGTACACGCATACCAGGCGGCTACCACCGTACCGCAGGGTTGATATCGGGCTATCCAAACAGATTATCGGAGGCGAAGCACTGCAACCTAAGAAAGGGTTCTTTAAAGGTTTTAAATCCCTTTGGGTAACTGCCGAAATCCTTAACCTGCTTCAAATTTATAATACCATTTCGTATACCTGGGTCCGCGATTTCAACAACAACCAATATGGTGTACCGAATTACCTGACCCCAAGGCAGATCAATATAAAGATTGGTGCTGAATTCTAAGTCTGGACAACCTTCTTTATCCCAACACATATTTTATTATCAGAAGACCTAATATACGGTGTCGGCTCTTTATGCTGACCACCATCTGTTAAATCACATTATTATAATTTGAACTATTTAAACCCGGATTTGTTATTTATACTCAATCTAAACAATTATTCAAACCCCATTAAATTATTTTTCAAAATGGACTATCAATTTCCTGAACTACCGTATGCTTATAATGCACTGGAGCCCCATATCGATGCAATGACCATGGAGATCCATTACTCAAAGCACCACAAAACCTATTTCGACAAGTTCGTAGCGGCCATCAAGGACACTGAGTCAAACGGCTCATCGCTTGAAGAAATATTTTCGCAGGTCAGCAAACTCCCTATGGCTGTGCGCAACCATGGAGGAGGTCTCTACAACCACACACTTTTCTGGGAAAGCATGTCGCCCAATGGTGGCGGAGTTCCTTCGGGTTCGCTGGCTGATGCAATTAACGCTCAGTATGGCTCATTTGAGGACTTTAAAGCAAAATTCAATGATGCTGCTGCAAACCGTTTTGGCAGTGGCTGGGCATGGCTATCGGTTAAAGCTGATAAAAGCCTTTGCGTATGTTCAAGTGCAAACCAGGATAATCCACTTATGGATATTTCTGACTGTAAAGCAACTCCTATCCTGGGACTTGATGTTTGGGAACATGCATATTATCTTAAATTCCAGAACCGTCGTCCCGATTACATTTCAGCATTCTGGAATGTAGTGAACTGGGAAGTTATTCAGGCACGTTACGATTCCATAATTAAATAATCATGAAAAAGCTGTTTTTTTACTTTATCGCATTTATATCGATTCCATATGCTCTTAAGGCACAACAGGAAACGCTACACAAATTCGCACCTTTACCATATGCGTATGACGCATTGGAGCCATACATCGACAAGATGACTATGGAAATCCATTACGACAGGCATCACCGGGCATATTTCAACAACTTTACAGCAGCAATAAAAGGAACTGAACTGGAAAAGACTCCCATGGTGACAATTTTTGCCAGCATATCCACTCAGCCTCCTGCTATCCGTAACAATGCCGGTGGATACTGGAACCACGAAATGTTCTGGAACTGCATGAAACCAAATGGCGGCGGGACACCTTCGGGCACCCTGAATGAAGCCATAACAGCCTCATTCGGATCATTCGACAATTTCAAGAAACTGTTTGCAGAAGCAGGTGTAAAACGGTTTGGTTCAGGATGGGTATGGCTTGTAGTTGGAGCCGATGGAAAGCTGTTCATTAGCTCAACTGCTAACCAGGACAATCCCTATATGAACACCGAAGAAAAACGGGGAACCCCTGTTTTCTGCCTCGATGTATGGGAACATGCCTATTACCTAAAATATCAAAACAAGCGCGCAGATTATATTACTGCTTTCTGGAATGTGGTGAATTGGGAGTATGTTCAAAATATGTACGATAGCTCGACAGCTAAGAAATAGCAGATTGCAAAAAAGCATCCTTTAGTTTAAAGGAATATAAAGAAGCACACAATCAAAAGCCCGGCAGTGAAAACACTCCGGGCTTTTGCTATAAGGGGAATTTACTTCTTATTCAAACGAAAGTATGGCTTCCTTAATAATAGCGATAGCTTCGCGTAACTGCTGTTCGCTTATCACCAAAGGAGGTGCAAACCTGATAATGTTACCATGGGTAGGTTTAGCCAGGAGTCCCATTTCTTTCATCTTAACGCATACATCCCATGCTTCGACTCCGTTTTTTGGTCTGATTACAACAGCGTTGAGCAATCCTTTACCCCGAACCAGCTCAATCATTTCACTTTTCACATTACTGAGTTCTTCGCGGAAGATTTTGCCAAGATATTCTGCTTTTTCAGCAAGATTTTCTTCTTTTACAACTTCGAGTGCAGCAATTGCAACTCTGGCTGCCAGCGGATTTCCTCCAAAAGTGGAACCGTGTTCCCCTGGTTTGATCGTTAACATAATTTCGTCATCAGCCAGAACAGCCGATACCGGCATGGCGCCACCCGAAAGGGCTTTACCAAGAATAAGTATATCAGGACGTACATTCTCATGATCGCAGGCCAGGAGTTTTCCTGTACGTGCTATACCGGTCTGTACTTCGTCGGCAATAAAAAGAACATTGTTTTTCTTGCACAAATCATATGCTTTCGAAAGGTATCCTGCATCCGGCACAAATACGCCGGCTTCGCCCTGTATAGGTTCAACAAGGAAACCTGCAACATCTTTGTCAGCAAGTGCATTTTCGAGTGCAGCAAGGTCGTTGTAAGGAATGGTTATAAAACCGGGAGTGAACGGCCCAAATCCTGCATACGAATCCGGATCGGTCGACATGGATATAATAGTTATAGTGCGGCCATGGAAATTACCTTCACAAACAATAATCTTAGCTTTTCCATCTTCAACACCTTTCACCTTATAAGCCCATTTACGGCAAAGTTTCAGCGCAGTTTCATCAGCTTCAGCCCCCGAATTCATAGGAAGCACCTTATCATAGCCAAAATATTCGGTAATGTATTTTTCGTACAGACCTAGTATGTTGTTATAGAATGCCCTTGATGTAAGGGTGAGCGTCTGTGCCTGTTCAACCATAGCCCCTACAATCTTGGGATGACAGTGTCCCTGGTTAACAGCCGAATAAGCTGACAGGAAATCGAAGTATTGTTTACCTTCAATATCCCATACTAATGCACCTTCGCCTTTGGCTAACACCACGGGTAAAGGGTGGTAATTGTGCGCACCATACTTGTCTTCCAGCTCTATAGCTTTGGCTGAGGTTAAATTTTTCAGGGTTTCATTCAGCATAAAAATTATTGATTTAATTTGGTTAAAGTGAAATATGGAGCAAAGGTAATTATTAAACAACAACTAGCAAATCGGGTAGAAAAAAGTGATAAAAACGCACCCACAAGACGATGAGCCATAAATTATATGATATAAATTATGAGTCACTGAACGTCAATACTAAATAACAATTTTGTGGAAAAATGCTATTATAAACGGAATGAGCTAGTTTGAAAAATTGGGCCATGAGCTTTCCCATAAAAACCCCAAACACATCAAAACTTATCCTTTCGCTACAGCACCTTCATTTTTAATCAGGATTTTATACCTTAGGGAAGGAGAAGGAATAAATGCACCCAGGCCCAGTTTCGCCCAGTTTGCGTCAACTTCTTCAATGGTACGGTTATCCATTGCCAGCACATTGGGCCATTGACGCTTAAATCCGTCAGCAGCCAATGATTTTCCTGTTCCGTCAACAGCCATAGGCATCACATCCAGTCCATTTTTGTCCCTGGCATAGCAACAGTCCCTTATCGGGTCAATATTATTGGCTACCAGCCAAACAATATCCGGTATTAGTATACCTGCGGCTTCCGGGTCGACATACACCACCCAGTTTATTCCCTGCAAGGCTCCTGCTTCAAAGAGTTGCTGGTGCAACGCACGCTGATTCACCTGCAGTTTATCTATTCCGATGATAAGAACCGGAAGTTGATTTTCGGTAAGTGAGAAGTTGCAGGAAAGCTCTTTCAGCATGAGATGACTACTGTCGAAATTGAATTCGTGTGGATTTCCGAAGTCTGTCTCACCAGGTAATTTAGCCGTTACATCAATTCCTAATTTACTTCCCAAAGCAAAACGGCTGCTTGAATGGTCAAGTACGTCAACAGGTCCACGGTTAAATATAATATCATCAACAGGATGAACCTTTGCACAAATCAGTTCAGCAACAGCTTTGCTATCGTTCAGATCAATATCGGCATCGGTAACAATCAGTATTTTATTAAACATCATCTGTCCGGCTCCCCACAAGGAATTCATTACTTTTTGAGCCTGGCCGGGATAGGTTTTCCTGATTTTCACCAGCACGATATTATGAAAAACACCTTCATCCGGCATTACCATATCCAGAATTTCGGGGAGCATACTCAGCTTGATAAGCGGCAGGAATATGCGTTCGGTAGCTTTTCCCAGCCATTTATCTTCCTGTGGTGGGATCCCGACAATGGTTGTCGGATAAACAGCATCTTTCCGGTGAGTGATGCAGGTAACATGAAACTTAGGATAATAATCGGCCAGTGAATAAAACCCTGTGTGATCGCCGAATGGACCTTCCAGGATCAGATCTTCAGCCGGATCAACGTACCCTTCGATAATAAAATCAGCATCTGCAGGAACTTCAATTTCCGAAGTCAGGCATTTTACAAGTTCCACTTTCTTTTTGCGCAGAAATCCGGCCAGCAAATATTCGTCAATATTTTCGGGCAAAGGAGCAGTTGCACAATACGTGTACACAGGGTCACCGCCAAGAGCCACCGCTACAGGCATTCTGAGACCAAGCCGCTTATATTCGCGGAAATGAGCTGCCGAATTTTTATGCAGGTGCCAGTGCATGCCGGTAGTGTCGGGACTAAATACCTGCATACGATACATCCCGATATTGCGAACCCCTGTCTCAGGATGACGGGTATGAACCACCGGAAGTGTAATAAAAGGGCCTCCATCGTGAGGCCAGCAGGTGAGCACAGGCAATTTAGAAAGATCAGGCTTCTCCATCTCAACTTCCTGGCAGGCACCCTTTCCTTTTTTGTGCCCCGGCATGAATGCTGCCACTTCAGCCAAAGTTGGCAGTAGAGAAAGTTTGCTGATAAAGGAATCGCGCGGACTCATCAAACCGGCCATCAGTTTTTCAATTTGCTGAGCTGTGTCATCAAGTGTTTGCACTCCAATAGCCATACACATGCGCTTTTCGCTGCCCATGGCATTAATCAGCAATGGAAACTCCGTACCGTTATTTTCAAACAACAGTGCCTTGCCGTTGTTTTTACTCATACGGTCAGCGATTTCGGTTATCTGAAGGTGCGGGGAAACGTACTCTTTGATCCTGACGAGTTCGCCGGCGCTTTCGAGTGATTTTATAAATGCCTGTAAATTAGGGTATGCCATGCCCGGTTTGGTTAAAGGAATGAAATGTAGATATATCCGACTAAGCTACAAAATTAAGTGAAATAAGCAGCACTATACCTCCTCTCACTAATAAACCTTAAGGCTTATTTACAGGGGAAAAGGCATAGCTCAATATTATCGAATACGATGGCCAATTTTACCTAAGTACAAATATTGTTTTTTCAAGCCAACTACGGTCCTGAATCCTCTTTCCAGCAATTTAGGGAATACCGGAAAATATATTTAATTTTGCTGAAATTCTTTGCAAATAATTAACCCAAAATTTTCGATACCTATGAATAAATTAATTGTTTTTGCTATCGCAGGAGTGCTATTATACAGTTGCTCAAATTCAAAACCCAAAACAGAAGCTGCTTCCGGACAGTCAGCACAGAATCGGATCGAGATTACCAACGATATGGAAAATGCATCCGCTGTTATTCCTTCGTGGATCAATGAAAAAACCGTAGTAATTATGAAGGAACCTGCAGCCCATTCAGGAGAATATGCCTGTGCTACAAACGATTCTGTTCAATATGGATATGCTTACCAGGAATTGCTCAAAAATATCAATACGGGTATTCCTAAAAAAGTTGTTGTCGAAGGATGGGTATATACCACTGTCGAAAAACCTAACCTGGGTATTATTCTGAATATCAGCGAAAAGAGTCAGAACTACGACTGGAAAGCCTTTCCGCTGAATGAATCTCTTACAGAAAAAGGGAAATGGGTTGAATTTTCTTCCAGTTTTTATTTCGACAAACCCTTAAACCCGGAACAGGAAATCAGAATTTTTGCCTGGAACCAATCCCAGAAGCCTATATATTTCGACGACCTTAAAATTAGTTTCGAGTATTAAGAGACGTTAAATTGATAGGATTTTCATTTGTGAAATATGAAGATCCAATATAAAACCAGGGCTCAAATCAAGGTGTGATTGGATCTTGTCTTTTTGGATTAAAAAATTATACCATTGTTTTCTATTCTTTAATCAAACAGAAAATAATGGAAGAAAAGAAATAATAAGCAAAAGAGGCTGCCTTTATGAGACAGCCTCTTTTTATTATTTCGCTGCAGGCTTTTCAGCTGCGCCGAATTCTTTATCGCCGAAGGAATCCGGCTTTTTTTCTTCGTTGTATTTTGAGGGGCATTTTAAAAGCAGGCTGCTGGCCAAAAATTCGTTGTTCTCCATTTTGCCTATCACAACTACTTGTTCTGACTTATCAAAATCCTGTGGCTTCGCACCTTTATATGTCACCAGCCTTTCAACACCCTTTTGGTCTGTCATAAAGAAAGTGAACTTATTGGCATCTACTTTTGTATCGTAAACGATAGGTTTTTCTTTCACCAGTTTGCCGATTACATGAAATTCCTTTCCAGGATTTTCAATAGCTGCTGAGAAATCTGTATATGTACTTGTGTTGGCAAACAGGCTCATGATAACGCCTATGGCAGCAACTACAAATACAAGGATAAAAATATGGGTCTTCTTCATTTTATAGCAGGAGTTGGGGGTTAGGATTTAAGGGTTAGGGCTAGGAATAGAGGAGAGAGACAAGGGACTAAGAGTATAAGAATATGTTTTTATTACAGGTGGTTATGCATTAGCAATGCCAATTAAAATAATCACTTTCCCGTCTTTGATTAACGGGCATCATTGTTTTTTATTTCTTTCTCCATTTTCGAAACTCTACGATCGAGCCAGAAAAGGTAAGCGGCCAATCCGAGCAGCACGGTCGAAAGAACAATGATCACTACAAAAATTTTCGATTCTATCATCTTATGTTTTGATTAAATAAACAAGTAAATGGAATTAATGTTTCGTTTTATGTATGTATGAATTCAGGAAATTTATTCCGGATTATCGAGGTATTGCCTGATTTTGGCCATTTTTATCCTGATCCCTGTGAGCCAGTATCCGATTATTATCCAGCCAGCTATTGCAGGGTAGAATACCAGTCGCATCGAGAAATCGAGGCTGTTGACTGTTGACTCGCTTCCACCGGCACCGGGATGCAGCGATCCACTGGCAAGTTTCGGCAAAATACCGATAAACACAATCAGCATAACAAAAGCGAATACATTATATACAGCAGCTATACGAGCTCTTTTATTTTCTTCATCAATGGATCGCCTTAGAACCAGGTAAGCAAAATAAGCCAGAATGCTGATAGCAGCACCGTTCAGTTGAGGATCGTTAGTCCAGGGCGTTCCCCATGTGTAATTGGCCCATTCCATTCCGGTTATGATTCCGAGTACGCCAAAAAACAATCCTACGTTTACGGATTGTATGGCATATAAATCATGTTTAATATCGAAAGTTGACAGGTACCGCAGGCTGCGCACCAGCGAAGTGCCGAACATTACCATCATGGCAAACCACATAACCACGTGGAAAAACAAATTCCGTATCGATTCGCCTATATTTCCTGTAACAGAGGGCACTTCTATGAGGAAGCCTGCAATAATGCTATATAGTATCAAAGCAACACCCAGAAGCTTCCACCAGTTATTTTTTATAAATCCATTCATTTATCTCTTTCTAAATTTTAACAATAAATCCATTTTTCAAATCCGCAATCCGCAATCCCCAATCCCCAATCCCCAATCCCCAATCCGCAATCCGCAATCCACAATCCGCAATCCTAATCTCTCCACAAATACGGGAACAGCACATACGACATGGCAATAACTATGGCGTTGAGCATAAATAACGCAGCCAGGTATTTCATATTGCCCCCGAGAGTGCCAACACTTAATGCCGCCGACGAAACTTTCATCAGGATCAGCAGCAATGGCATTACCACCGGGAAACTCAGAATAGCCATCAATGCAAAATTATTATTAGTCCGCGATGCTATTGCCGAAATCATGGTGAGAGACGAAGCAAAACCGAAACTGCCAAGCAATAAAGCACTGATAAACAAAGGGTAGTTAGTAACAAACTCTCCCATCAGGGCTGTAAATACCAGCAGGCACAGAAGCGAAAGCACCCCCATAAGCATGAAGTTGTATATCATCTTCGAAAGGATGATAGCCTGTGGGCTTGTTACTGTGTAGTAATACAATTGACGGGAAGTACTTTCCTGAACAAAGCTCTTCGACACTGCATTAACAGCAGCAAACAGCATGATAATCCAGAAAAGGCTGTTCCAGGTAGCTGGATCAATGATTTGGGCGAAAGAAAGATAACTTACAAATATGGTTGAAACCACATACAGCAATATGCCATTGATGGCGTACCGCTGCTTGAATTCAAGCTTAATATCTTTAAGTACCAGGAATTTGATTTCGCTCAACAGCATGTTGTATTCTTTCGGACTGCAAAGATATAAAAAGCTGTATGTTTAGGACTAATAAAATTTATTGAATTGAAAATTGCCGGGCCATGAAGAATTTATAGAATCACAGGTTCTGAGCTCAAAGAATTGAATCAACAAAATGCCGGAAAACTCATTCTCAACTCCTACTGCCTATTACAATACTCATCCAAAAGTTGTTTTGCCTGAGCGGATCCCATTTGCGCTGCCGCGTTCCAGTCGCTACAAGCCTGTTCCGGATTATTGAAATTGGAATAATAAAGGACTCCCCTGCTCAGGTATGCCAATGCACTGGGGTATAAAAATATTGCCTGGTCAAGGTCGCTCAATGCCAGGTCATACTGCCCGGTATTGCGGTAAGCAGCTCCCCTGTTGATATATGCATCAGCAAAGTCATTTTTGATACCGATGGTTTGTGTAAAATCGGAAATAGCCTCTTCATTGTTACCGGTGAGGTAATACGTCAGTCCCCGGTTATAAAATGCTTCCCTATAAGCCGGATAAATCCCGATGGCTGATGAATAGTCCGAAATAGCCTTTTCAGCATTCTCAATCCTGAAAAATTCATTTCCACGGTTATAATATCCCATGGATGTTTCGGCCCTGCCGATGTTTTTATGAATCACATCGCCAAAAAGGGTGACAGGATTTTCCCAAACTTTATTTCGCTGATAAGTTTGTACAGAAAACACAAGGGCAACCAGTAAGAGCAGGGATGTCAGTATGGCTTTAGAATTCCCTCCTTTATGCCGGGCAAATTGCCAGAGTATCAGGAGCAAACCTACTGTAAGCCCAATATAAGGAAGATAAGTATAGCGTTCGGCAACTATTACAGTTCTCGACCATTTAAGTGGCATTACAATACTTATAGTGATCAGAAAGAAGAAAAACCCAAAAAGCAGTGCCTTCCCTGACTCATGCCTGCGAAACTTTATTACTGCCACAACCAACATCAGGATTGTGAACATGGCCAGAAAAGCTGTAATAAAGTAAGAAAGCGGAAGCATCCCGTTTTCCTTAAAAGGGAAAAGATAGAGAACGGATTGATTCACAGGTAAAAAGAATTTAGATATATACAGCCAGAGTGCATGAAGTAAGAGCACCATTCTTTCCGATATGGTATACGATTGACCCATATCGGTAATATGGCCGAATGCACTCGAAGCCTGTATTCCGATCCATACAAAGATTCCGGAAAGCAGCAATAAAGGAATATACGGCACCCAAATGGCAGGTTTAAGTTTCCTGCCGTTATACCAGTCGATTAGCAAAAGCACTGCAGGCAAGGTAGCAGCAGTAACTTTACTGAACAGTGCCAATGCAAAACAGAGGAAAACAAACAGCCATTTCAGCGCTTTTTGGTTATTTTCCAGGCCAATATAGGCAAAAACAGAGCCGAGATAAAAAGAGGAATACAACAGGTTGCTCCTGGTCGAAATCCAGCTTACCGATTCGACATGCATGGGGTGCACCGCAAAAAAAAGTGCCGTAAATGCTCCTATATACAAATTGCCGGTAAGTTTTTTAATAATCAGCAACACCAGCAGAATATTAATGCAATGAAGCAGAATATTCACCATACGTTGTGCCGGCATCGAACCTGGCGAGATACTATTAACAAACGCAAAACTTAAAACCGGCAAAGGCTGATACATCCCAAGGTAGTAATCGCTGAAATACGTTTTTACATTCGCTGAGGTTAACTCACTGATCCGCTTATCCGAGAAATAGGCATCATAATTATTCAGCATGCCGAATGAAACAGTTTCTGAATATATCAAAACCGTTAATCCTGCAATCAGCAGCCAGACCATCCATGTTTTAAGGAGGATTTTTTTAAACATGCCGTTAAAAAATTCAGTTCATGCAAATGTAGGATAAAACTTTCAGCAGTTTTCATCGAAAAAGGAAAGTGAAATCAATGAATTTGAAGTAAAATAGAATAAGTCAGAGGTGCCGGATTTGTACGGAAATAAACTTTAAAATGCTGCTTCCCGGAAAAATACAGATTAGAGTATAAATGAGAAGGGCTGCCTTGAAAAAGACAGCCCTTCAAAAATCTGTACAATTTTAAATTATTTAATCACCATCTTGTTTGTGGCTTTCTGATCACCAATAGTTAAGGTGTAGAAATAAATTCCGCTTGTCAGACTGCCGGCATTAAATGTAAGGGTATGTGAACCTGCGCCCATTGTACCATAATTTACATTGCTAACTTGCTGGCCTGTAAGTGAACTAACAACAATGCTGACAGGTGCTGATTTATCCAGGTTAATATCGATGCTGGTTTTACCGCTGAATGGGTTAGGATAGTTTGTTACAGCCATTTTATTAGCTTTAGGTGCTACCTGACCTCCGGAGATGATAAAATCAGCTTCAGTAATAGTAGCCCCTTGCAGGTAATAATGTGCAATAGGTTCATCGGTATTTAGTGAACTTGTATTGATATCCGAAATGCTGAGTGGAATATCATAAACACCGGCATTATCCATGGTAACCGGTGAAACAAACATAAAGTGTGATTCGCCCATACCTTCCTGGAGGTAGGTAATATTCTTTGGTGATGTATTCAAATTACTATTAACATCACGTGCCCACACCATTACATCAGGATACAGATTAAGTGAATCGGCTAATCCCCAGAACTGCCAGTCGGTATCAGTCCATACAGCAAAAACCTTGCTGCCGTCATCGGTACGTGAAGCCTGAAGCCTCATATCCCAACTCTGGTTACCAGACGCGCCGGTGAATGGTGAATCTGCTGTTGCAACGTTGCGTGTTTTAGGATGATCAATATAGTGGCAGAACCACTCTCCGTTTTCGTTCGAGAATTCAAAAAGTGATCCGTTTTCATACGAATAAGTATAACCTAATGAGTCAGGATGCTCCGAGTACTGGCCCTGGCAGAGTGCCATAATATGCAGGTCACCTTTTCCATCCACAACCAAATCAGCTTCCGTGAAGAAAGGTACTGCAACATCTGCATTTGCAAGTGTCGACCAGATATGCCTGTTCTCGGTCAGTACAGGGAATACGCTGAAGTCGAAATAATCCATGATCTGCCAGCTGGCTCCCTTGTCAACTGATTTGAAGAGGATAGGTCCATACGCTTTGTGTTCAGTGGCACGTGAATCTGCGCCTCTGTACATGACGTATCCAACGCTTCCGTCTTTACTCCAGGCCATATTAGCCCAGCCAAAGGCTGCATCTAAAGTAGCATCAGGTGCAACATTGAAAGGAACGGTTACGTCAACTTCTGTCCAGTCGAAAGCGAATGTATTGTTATTGAACACACCGTTTTTAACAACTCCAATGGCTGTTTTATAGTCGGTGGCATATTTCTGAGCTGCAATGTGCACGGTACCATCGGTACATGCACTCATCCCCTGACGTACAAGTTCCTTGTAGGTTGAAGTAGCCGGTTGCTGAACATCCGTATTTGAACCATCAAATTGTTTGCTTGCAAGATAGGTGAAATCCCATGCTGTAGCTGTACGGGGACCTGCAACAGCTGAGAATGCGTTGGCAACTGACGAATTACCAGCCGGATTAAAAATAACGCCTGAAGGATACCTGAACAAACTACCGGCAACGGATGCGGAAATTTTGCCTGAAAAAGTAGTGCCCAGATCAGTTGACCAGAATGTGCAAATTTCGTTACCTGTACCAAGTACAGGAAGCGTTCCGGAAGGTTTGTCGTTACCACGGAAGGTTCCCATAATTGCATTTACATCCTTGTCATAGTACATACAGTTCTGTTCGGTAACCAGCAATGTAAAGGCATTTCTAGAAGTACCCATTAGCACTTTCTTAACGTCCATGTTTGTACCTTGATACGTATGAGGAACATACGGAGGCAAAACGGTTGCATTGTTGTAGGCAGGTTCCACTCTGTTTAATTCCATGATAGCCTGAGCTTTTCTATTTACCGGGGTAAATTTTGAAGCTTGCTGTGAATAGGCCGAAAAGCCTATAAAAAGTACAATAATCAAGAGTAACGATGTCTTCATTGCGTTTTGGTTTTAGTTGAACATTATTGATTTTGGTTAACGTTGCTTTAACGGTATGGTTATTACCCGCACAAATATAATATTAAAATAATCAGATCAGGAAAAATATTTTTAAAGGTTCTAATTAAAATATTGTGGGTTTTTCTGTTCTATTAAAGTGCAGGGGGCTGAGTGCTGAGTGCCGGGTGCCGGGTGCTGGGTGCTCGCTTCATTTTTGCTTCTATTTAAATAAGTCTATTCCTTTTCAAAAAAAAATCATAGAACTGGCAGCAGATCCCGGCACATTGCACATGGCACCCGGCACATACACAAAGTCAGAGCTCATTGATGGATTTCTTTTGTACATTTTCCTTCAACAATAGCTTTTCAAATTAATTCATTGGTAAATGAACTTGAAAGCTCTCTCAGCCGAATTACCAGGAAAAATCCCATTCCAGTTAAAACAAGAAGGGCTGCCTTTTGCAAAGCAGCCCTTCAAAATAAGTATTGAAACAAATCTGGTTATTTGATAACCATTTTGTTAGTAGCTTTCTGATCACCAATAGTTAAGGTGTAGAAATAAATTCCGCTTGTCAGGTTGCTGGCATCAAAGGTAAGAGTATGTGAACCAACGCCCATAGTACCATAATTTACTGTACTAACCTGCTGGCCGGTAAGTGAACTAACTGCAATGCTAACAGGAGCTGATTTCTCCATGTTAATATCGATGCTTGTTTTACCGCTGAATGGGTTAGGATAGTTGGTAACAGCCATTGTGTTAGCAACAGGAGTGTTTTTGCTGCTGGTAATGATAAAATCAGCATCTGCAAAAGTTACTCCCTGAAGATAATAATGTGCTACAGGTAAATCAGCATTCAATGAACTTGTGTTGATATCCGAAATACGAACAGGAATATCATAAACACCAGCTTCGTCCATCGTGGTAGGTGAAACAAACATAAAGTGTGATTCGCCCATACCTTCCTGAAGGTAAGTAATATTTTTGACAGCAGTGCTCAGGTTAGTATTCAGGTCACGACCCCAGGTCATTACATCAGGATACAGGTTGAGTGAATCAGCCATACCCCAGAACTGCCAGTCGGTATCGGTCCATACTGCAAATACTTTGCTTCCATCGTCAGTTAATGAAGCCTGAAGCCTCATATCCCAACCTACGTTTGGAGCAGGAACTGTAACATATGGTGAATCTTCACCAGCTACTTCGCGGGTTTTAGGATGGTCAATATAATGACAGAACCATTGTCCGCCCTGTTCGTTTGAGAATTCGAAAATGGATCCGTTTTCATAGGAATATGTGTATCCTAACGAGTCAGGATGCTGTGAATATGCACCTTTACAAAGGGCCATGATATGCAGGTTACCGGTAGCGTCAACAACCATATCAGCTTCCTGAAATGCAGGTACAGCTACATCTGGATTTGCCAAAGTTGACCAGATATGATCGAAAACATCGGTAAAAGTGCTGAAATCAAAATAATCCATTGCAGTCCAGGTGGTTCCCTGATCAACTGATTTGAAAATGATAGGATAATAACCTTTGACGGTGCCTGCACGGCTGTCAACACCTATATGCATAAGGTATCCAACACTTCCGTCTTTGCTCCATGCCATGTTGGCATAATTTCCATTAGCTTCTGGAAATCCTCCGTTCATAAAGAAAGGAACTGTCATATCCTGGCTTGTCCAGTCATAACCCATAGTGTTATTATTGAAAACGCCTTTCATTACAAAACTTTTCAGTTCAGTATAATTTACACCGTCGTTTTTTTGTTTCAGTGTACAGAAATGAGCGGTACCATCGGTACAGGCGCTTAACCCCTGGCGAGTCAGTTCGCCAAAATCACTGGTTACAGGATAATCTTTGTCCACGTTGTTACCATTGTATTGGATTGAACTCAGAAAGGTATTTGTCCAACCGCTACCATTGGTAACAGGACCAGCTACTAATGAAAATGCTTGTGCGAGATCTGTATTCCCAGCAGGATTATAAATAACGCCTGAAGGATAACGGCTCCGCAGAACGGTTGTACCGAGAAGCCCAATTTTATTCGTAAATGTATTACCCATATCCGATGACCATGAGGTAATTACATCATTCCCTGTTCCGAGTGGAGCGGGCAGGCCGGCTACAACAGTAGGATTGCCACGGAATGTACCCATGATGGCATTTAATTCTTTATTGTAAGCAACACCTTGTTGTTCCTGAACTAATAAAGTAAAAGCATTAACTGAAGTTCCCATAAAAACCTTCTTTAC
>CAIJPI010000244.1 GCA_903822525.1 uncultured Bacteroidales bacterium
TATTCCTAATATCACAATCTGTTCACCCATGAACGAGCAGGAGATGCGCAATATGATGTATACCGCCCAGTTGGAAGGTATGGGTCCATTTGCAATCCGCTATCCCCGGGGACGTGGTGTTATGGCTCAATGGAAAACACCATTTTTGGCATTGCAGATTGGTAAAGGCCGGGTAATACAGGAAGGTGAAGATCTGGCAATTATATCCTTAGGAAATTTAGGGAACAATGCTTTTGAGGCTGTTAAGCAACTTGCGGAAAAGGATATAAAAGCAGCACTGTACGATATGCGTTTCCTGAAACCTATTGATGAGGACCTGCTTCATGCCGTTTTTAATAAGTTTAAATGTGTGATTACACTCGAGGACGGTGCAATTAT
This sequence comes from uncultured Bacteroidales bacterium, assembly GCA_903822525.1. GTDB lineage: Bacteria > Bacteroidota > Bacteroidia > Bacteroidales > UBA4417 > UBA4417. Next base: position 379 of record CAIJPI010000244.1, read on the forward strand.
CGGTGGATTAGGCAGTGCTGTTGCCGAATTTGCCAGCGATAACGGATACCATAATGCCACTATAAAGCGGCTTGGAATACCCGACCGGTTTGTTGAACAGGGAACACTCGAGGAGCTTCACCATGAATGTGGAATTGATATTGATGGGATCATGCAGGCAGCAGAGCAAATGGTATCTGGATCAAAGAAGCAATAAAATTGTTATACTGTTCTTTAAGCTTGTTTCTTAAAATAGCCTCGGCTGATTATAATTTCCTCATGTGTAATTAACAAATACCTGAACAACCTTAAGGTATTTCTTACATTTACAGCGGTAAATACCAATTATGCAAAATCTTTTCAGGAAGAAATCCATAGAGATGATACTTCGTCATGCCGACGAAGGGAATCCTGATCTGATGAAGCGCAGGTTAGGGGTGAGGGATCTCACAGCTATGGGAATTGCTGCTATTATTGGTGCCGGAATTTTCAGTACCATCGGAAATGCTGCCGCCAACGGTGGCCCGGCAGTATCCTTATTATTTGTTTTTACAGCTATTGCATGCGGATTGTCAGCCATGTGCTACGCCGAATTTGCCTCAGCCATTCCCATCAGTGGAAGTGCTTATACATATGCTTATGCAAGTTTTGGTGAATTGATAGCCTGGATAATTGGCTGGGACCTGATTATGGAATATGCAATTGGCAATATTGCAGTGGCAATATCATGGTCGGGTTATTTTACCGGCCTGCTCAACGGGCTTCATATTTATATTCCCGAATACCTGGCAATCGATTACCTGAGTGCTGCAAAGGGGTTCGGGCTGGCTACAGAACAGATGCGTTCGGGGGGTGCATTAGCAAGCCTTGATTCAAACTTACGTGAAGCATATCAGGCTTGGATACTGGCTCCGCATATAGGCAATATCAGATTTATAGCTGACATTCCTGCTTTAGGTATTGTTGTTTTTATCACCTGGCTGGTATACAAAGGCATATATGAAACCAAAATGGCTGGCAATATCATGGTTCTGATAAAAATCGGAATCCTGTTGCTGGTTATCGCTGTTGGTTCTTTTTATGTAGATCCTGAAAACTGGAGCCCTTTTGCCCCCAATGGAATCGGTGGCGTTTTGAAAGGCGTTTCGGGCGTATTCTTTGCTTATATTGGTTTCGATGCCATTTCGACCACCGCCGAGGAATGCAAAAATCCGCGCCGCGATTTGCCACGATCGATGATTTATGCGCTGATCATTACAACTGTATTATATGTCGCCATCAGCCTTGTGCTAACCGGCATGGTTCCTTTCAGCGAATTGGGGGTTTCCGATCCTTTGGCTTTTGCTTTCGAAAAGTTACATCTTACAAAGCTGTCAGGTGTAATTGCTTTAGGCGCTGTTATTGCTATGGCTGGCGTATTGCTGGTTTTCCAGGTCGGGCAGCCACGCATCTGGATGAGTATGAGTCGCGACGGATTGTTGCCCCCCAAGTTCTCGAAACTGCATAAAAAGTACCGGACGCCGGCTTTTGCCACCATTGTTACAGGTTTCCTGGTAGCTATACCCGCGTTGTTTTTGAATCTCACCGAAGTAACTGATCTTACCAGTATCGGAACATTATTTGCATTTATACTTGTTTCGGGTGGCGTACTGATATTGCATCCGAGAGGCAACCAGAGTGCAGATAAAAAAGGGTTTAATGTTCCTTACACCAACAGCCGCTGGTTTCTGCTCCCGATGTGGACTGTGGTTCTGGTCATCATCTGGTTATCCAATCCCGGCTTTTTTGCAGGCATTTTTAACGGCAGTAACCATGTTTCGAAAGGTTTCCATAACCAGTTACCCATGTATGTTTTTATAGTGGTTGCTGTAGTAACTACTGTTTATGCTGTAATCAGGCAATGGTCGCTGATACCGGTATTGGGATTGCTTACCAATCTATATCTTATGAGTGAGCTGGGAATTACCAACTGGATGCGATTCCTGGTATGGCTGGTGATCGGGCTGGTTTTATATTTTGCTTATGGGATGCGGCATAGTAAACTGAGGTTTCTTGGTAACGAATAGTTAAATGCAACATGAATAATATAATTTTTAAGCTAACTCTGACTATCTTTTTCAACGCACTGTTATTCTGTGGCATTGATCAGTCGATGGCAAATGTTCGCGATGGAGGAATTTATAACGGAAGCCACGAAGCCCCGACAGGTATAAGTAAAAAAACGGAAGTAGTTTTTCTGCCATTTTTTGAGAATTGGGATTCGGGACAATTCGAATCTGATTTCTGGACGGCAGGTGAAAACTGGGAAGTTGCAGCGCAGGGAGGTAATCCCGGTTTTGCTGCGCGGTTCAATGGTTCTCCGCAGCTTAACGGGTATGAAAGCGAACTCCAAAGCTGCCAGATGAGTTTCGAAGACTCAGACATAATGATACCTTTTCTGATATGGCTGGATTTTGAAATTTCCCTTGATGTTGATACATCTTCATCAAAAGAAAATATATCAGTTGAAGTTTGGAACGGGATAAGTTGGATTTTGGTAAAAAATTATACAAACTCCGGCGATTTCAACTGGATTAAAGAACATCTTGACATTACGTTTCCGGATCAAAATCATGATTTCAAAATCCGTTTTAAAGCGTATGGTGAAAAATCGGGTGATATTGCCGGCTGGATGATTGACAATATCAGCGTTTACCCTGAATATGATTTTAATCCCCCAGAAAATCTGACAGCTAGCCGCCCTGACACTTTAAATAACAAGATTGAATTGAGCTGGGAACAACCTCAAAACCAGGGTACACTCATTACCTATATATTTGATGATGGAACAGCCGAAGGAGGATTGTATTTTAACAGTCCAGGCGAAATATGGTTGGGGTCCGAATTCACTGTGGCTGATACCGGTATCATCCAGGCGGCCAATATTTTTATGCAATCCAATGGACAGGTTTGTCTTTACTCAATCGATGTATTTGATTCAGAAAGAAACTATGTCGGTAGTTCCGGAACTTTTTCCCCAGTCTTTGACGAATGGTCAAACATTACTTTACCCGATATTCCATACCTTGGTAGCTTTTACATAATGCTGCATATCCAATCCAACTCAGCGTCAGATATTGTTGTTACGGACTGTAACGGGCCAAATGCCGGAATACACCAGGGCTGGTTTTTTGATGGGACAAACTGGAATAAATTATCAGATTTAGGAATAGCTTCAGGAGTATTTAATATCCGGACTGTATGCAGGAGTAGTAATGAAATACACAATGTTACTTTTGGGCCGGGCTCCGCTTCAGGCAGTACTGTTTCACCTTCAGGCAATCTGCTGAAACAGGTTGATTTAAATATTGCTACAGGTTCAGTTATTGGAAATATACCTCAGTATGAAATGCTGACAGGCTATTCTGTTTATCGCCGTACTAGGTTAGAAGATTCTTTTTCAATGAATCCTGACGTTGAAGATTTTAAATTAATAGCAGAAATCAACGAAAGCTTAACCAATTATACCGATATATACCCGCCGATTACAGCCTCAAGTTGTTTTGATTACTATGTGCGTGCAACTTATGCTCACGGTCTTTCAAGGCCTTCTGACACTGGTTCTGCCTGTATTTATGTCAGTCCGCCTGAAAACAATATTATTTCAGCCAATCCTGCCTACGAAAATGTTCGTTTGCTACTTTCGGGCAAGTGGCAAACTTTGCAGTTAATCAATAGTTCAGGTTTAATTGTATCGGCTTATAATGTCGAAGCGCTTAATGAAACTACAATCCCTATTCATGATTTCACAAATGGATCCTACTATATTGTACTGAGAAACGCTGAAGGGAATAAAAAAACACTCAAATTGCTGATCTGTCAATAATCGCATTTGTTAATCTATAAATTACAAAACTGCCATGTCGTGGATCACCATTTCTGTACTTATTGTCTCGGGCGTATTTGTCGGTTTTATTAATACCCTTGCCGGCGGCGGAACCATCATTTCCCTTTCGTTGTTTATGTTTCTGGGCTTGCCGGCAAATATTGCCAATGGTACAAACCGGGTGGCTGTGATACTGCAAAACCTTACGTCGGTAAGCGAATTCAGGCGCAGAAAAGTTCTCGATTTTAAGAAAGCCAATAAGCTCGCCATTCCTACTATGCTCGGAGCGATATTGGGAGCCCAGATAGCGTCGGATATAAATGAAGCCATTTTCAGGAAAGCCGTCGGGGTGGTAATGATTGTGATGATGTATTTTATTCTTACCAAACCATCACAATGGCTCAAAGGAACCGATGCTCTTCTCGAAAAGCCGGTCAATTGGATGCAGGTAGTCATTTTCTTTTTTATAGGCGTTTACGGCGGCTTTGTGCAGGTAGGAGTAGGCTATTTTATTCTTGCGGGGGTGGTACTTGGTGCCGGGTACGACCTGGTGAAGGCTAATGCTATTAAAGTATGGATAGTGCTGCTATACACCCCGCTGGCCCTTCTGGTGTTTATACTGAATGGGCAGGTACGCTGGGATTATGGATTGGTGCATGCCATAGGAAATATTATGGGAGCTTTTATTGCTTCCAGGTTTGCCGTGTCGTGGGGAGTGAATTTTGTTCGCTGGTTTGTGATTATTGTAATCGTTGTATTTGCTTCCGATTTGTTGGGTATAGTGAACATCAGGGAATGGGTTACCCATGTATTTCAATAAATAAGTCACGATCTGAGTAAAAAATGAAACCTACGTCGAGGACATGTGAAAGAAACGGCAGATTTTTTCGTTATTAGTTTTTGACACCTTTTGTACCTGATAAAAAATTAAAAGGTGGAGACCAGAATCCACTTTAAAAAACGGGGCGCAACCGAAAAGCCAGATGATTAGGAGATAAATGAGTTGAAAATGAAAAAATTAGCTTTTATTACAGGAGTATTGTCATTTTCTTTATCATCAATAGGAATGCTGTTTAAAATAGTGCACTGGCCTGGGGCTAACATCCTGTTAGTAATAGGGATAGGCATCTTTTCATTGGTTTTTGTACCAGGAATTGCAAAATATATTTACGACAAAGAGAAATAAAACAACCAATAACAGCTTAAAGCTTTATTGTCGTAAAAGGGATGATTTTGGTATACCCGCCTCTGATAATCTATGTTTAGTCTGATCAGAAAGTGGCGTTATAGCAGCAACTGAAAGTTATTGGCGGCTGCGCGAAGCAATACACTCTAGATACAAAATACCACTATTTATAAAAAGGCTCAGATAAGCAGGCAATTAAGTGTAAAAAATCCTGTAATTTGGCTGGTTCAGGGAGAAGATAAAATAATATATAGAATTAAAATATGGCTGAAAATAACGAAACCCTTTATATACGTCCTACCTGGGATGAATATTTCATGGAAGTATCGCGCACCATTGCCAAGCGTGCCACCTGCGACCGGGGACGCAGCGGATGTGTAATTGCACGGAACAAGCAAATTCTGGTAACAGGTTACGTAGGTTCACCGGTAGGATTACCACATTGCGATGAAGTTGGACATCTTTTCAAGCAGGTAACCCACGAAGATGGAAAGGTAACCAACCATTGTGTTCGCACGGTTCATGCCGAGCAAAACGCCATTTGCCAGGCTGCCCGTTTGGGAATTCCATTACAGGGAAGCACCTTGTATTGCCGCATGACTCCCTGCCGTACCTGTGCCATGCTTATTATCAACTGTGGCATCGAAAGGGTTGTTTGTGAATTCAAATATCATTCGGGTTCCGAATCGGAAGAAATGTTTGTACAGGCCGGAATTGAACTAGCTTATGTAAACGAAGAAGTGCTTCAGTACGCCAAACAGATGGTTGATAATATTGATCCGGCCGAAACAGGGAAATAAAATCTTGATTCTTTTTGAATTGAACCTTGCCTTCATATTAAAAGGCAATAAATTCTTTTATACATTGAGTTTGATCAGCGTCAGTTCAATCTCTTTATAGAGATCGGGCACACTTGAATTGTTATAAAAAATCTGGTCGGACTGCTCAATGCATTTTCCAATATTCTGCTTTGCAGGGTCGCTCGACTGCATTTCGCGCTTTTCGTTTTCGATAAAAGTGGAAAGTGAGATCCTGTCGGTTTCGGAGTTACGGATAACAATGCGTTCATAACGCAGCATGGGATCAGCATCGACGGCAAAAAGCAAAAAATTACCTTTTTCGCGAAGCGATTCTACTTCGCCAGGGGTGCGGATGCTCTCAATAATGCAGTTTTTGCCGGTCAGTAAAGCCAGTTCGTATAATTGATCGATTATGTAGGATGGCGAATGATCAGCCCGTAATTTATTAGCCACGCTTACCATGCTGTCGCGGTTAACAGGCAATCCCTGTCGGAGAATCTCTTCGGTGATAAATCCCCGGACCGAAAAGTGTACAAATCCCTTTTCCTGCACCAGGTAATCAACAATGGTTCCTTTTCCCGCACCTAATGTTCCTGTAATTCCTATGATGAGCATATATTCAAATTAGTTTCTGATTCCAAAATTAACACTATTCTGCTTAAGAAGGTTTAATAATGTGGAATGTGGAATGTGGAATGTTGGATGTGGAATGTGGAATTAGGAGTTTAGTTCAGAGCTTTCAGAATCTGGGGTATTATTTTTTAGCTTTGATACCGTAGCTAATGATTCTTTGCAGTTTATCACCCAATTTCAGGTATTTTTCTGATTCATTAGAATCAATATATTTTGTTAGCAAATGTTTTTATTTTCCCTCATGATATGTCCTGAATTTTAATGGATCGGACATTATTATATCCATTATCTTACTGGTTTTTTGTCCATTCGAGATAAAAATAACTCTTAATTCACTTTGAGCTGGGTTCGTTTCTATACAAGAGTTGCAAAGAATCATTGTTGAGTCTATACAACTTTTAGCTTCCATCCAGTCTTTAAGTTTTCCCAAATTTTCATCTTGGTTATTATTGTCAAGAGTAGCCAGAAAATTGTCAATTAATGGTCCAGTAGCTTCATAATTTTGACTATTAACAAATTCACAGAATTTGTCATCGTCTGAGGTTTCGTCTTTGTCCTTTTTACATGAAAGTAGTGACAAGCAAGTCAAGAGTATTGAAAAGGTCACCAATATTGATTTGTGTTTCATTTCATTTTTTTTAAAATAGTTGCTAACTAAAAGCTTTATCCAATACGAACTTTCGCGGGCTTCTTTATAGGCTATACTTAACTTACTCATAAAATCAGCTTCACTTTGTCCACCGATGGCCTCTTCAACATTCGCCCCAATGGATGTGCCGCTTCGTAATAGTTGTTTCGAAAGAACAAATTCCTTCTTATTAATAGTCAGATATTTATAAAGTTCAACAATTTTAACAGCAAAATAAAATGATTTCGTTCTAAGAATATTATCTGCCATAATTGTAACGAATATATGGGAAAATGTAAGTTAGTTGCCTAAGCTATTATGTTGTGCTTTCGTATCCTAAATTAATTTTTCAGCATCCAGTTTCCAGATTCTTCTTTCCAGATTCCACATTCCAGTTTCCAGTCTCATCTTTCCCGTTTCAGAACTTATTTTCCTTAAGTTCCTTAATCCATTTCCCTCCGTCAACTTTTACAGGTTTGTAGTTCAGAATTTTCTCAAGAAGCATATTTTCGTCACTTTCAGCAATAAGGTTCATTCGGTGTTCGGGTTTTACAAACCGTTGATCGACTGAATGATCGAGAAATGCCAGCAATTGATCGTAATAACCGAGCACATTATAAAGGGCAACAGGTTTTGTGATAAGATCAAGCTGGTTCCAGCTCATTACCTCGAAAAGTTCGTCCAAAGTGCCTATTCCGCCGGGCATGGCTATAAAAGCATCCGAAAGTTCGTCCATTACGGCTTTGCGCTCAGCCATGGTTTCCACCACATGAAATTCAGTTATTGCCCGGTGTGCCACTTCGCGCTCAATGAGTGTGTGCGGCATTACCCCAATTACTTTACCCCCTGCCTGCATCATAGTATCGGCAATTACATGCATAATGCCGACATTGCTGCCGCCATATACCAGGGTAATATCTTTTTCGGTGAGCAGCAATCCCAGGTCGCGGGCTTTGGAGCTGTATTCTTCCCGGCTTCCGGCACTTGAGCCACAGAAGACGCAGATTGATTTTATAGTATCACTCATTAAGTCTCAATTTGTTAAATCCATATTAAACACTTTTGAAATCGTATCCTTCAATACCATTTTTACTTCGTTCATATCCATTTGCTTTCCTAATTCCGCCTGCAGCGAAGTTACTTTTTTATCAGTGAAGCCGCATGGATTTATAAGGTCAAAATACGATAAATCGGTATTAACGTTAAAGGCGAATCCATGCATACTTACTCCTCGGCTTACCCGCACACCTATGGCGCTTATTTTCCGGCTTTTTCCGGCAAGTCCCGGATCGAGCCAAACGCCTGTGGCACCTTCAAGCCTGTGCCCTTCGATGCCGTAATGTTTTAAACAAAGTATGATAGCTTCTTCCAGTTTGTCGATATAGTCGCGTATTCCTTTTGCAAAATAATCGAGATTCAGTACCGGGTAGCAAACAATTTGCCCCGGACCGTGATAGGTTATGTCGCCACCGCGGTTCGTGTGGATAAAGTCTGCATTTTTAGCCTGCAGCTGAATATAGTCAGCAAGCATATTGTCTTCCGAACCACTTTTCCCAATGGTAAAAACATGCGGATGTTCAACAAAGATTAAATAGTTATCAGTCGATAGTTTTTGACCGGATGATTGCTTTTGAAAGTCAAGTTTCTGTTTGACAATTTCGATGAGTAAGGCTTCCTGGTAGTCCCATGCCTGAAGGTATGGCATCAGCCCGAGATCTTTTACTGCAACGCTGAAAACAGGTTTTTCAGGAGCATTAATATGTTTTTCGGCATGGTAGCTGCTACGCACCAGCGGTTTGCTTTCAACATGAGTAAATTTTTTCTCAATTCCGGCAAGGCGGTATTTTTCAAATTGTTCAGGGTTTACATATTCAGCAACTGCTATGTGGGCCGGACTGGGTTGTAAATATTGCCCGATGGTGAAAATGCTGCAATCTGCCTTGCGAAGGTCGTCCATAGTTTCGAGTACCTCCGCTTCAGTTTCGCCCAGCCCTGCCATGATTCCCGATTTGGAGCGCAAGCCTGATGCAGCTATCTGACTGAGAACCGCCAGGCTTCGGTCGTATTGAGCCGCGCTTCTCACCATGGGTGTAAGGCGACGGACAGTTTCGAGGTTATGGGATATGATATCAGGTGCCGATTCAATTACCAGTTGAAGATGTGCTGCATTTCCTCCAAAGTCGGGCACCAGGGTTTCAATGGTTGTGGCAGGGTTCAGTTCTTTGACTTTTCGTACCGTAGCTGCCCATATTGAGGCTCCGCCATCAGGAAGGTCGTCCCGATCCACCGAAGTGATTACCACATGTTTAAGGTTCAGTTGTTTAACGGATTGAGCTATTTTTTCAGGTTCCGCCATATCAACGGGAAATGGCCTGCCGGTTTTTGTAGCACAGAACTTACAGCTTCGGGTGCATATGTCGCCCAGGATCATGAAAGTAGCAGTGCCTGCATTCCAGCATTCGCCCATATTCGGGCATTTGCCGCTTGAGCATATAGTATGCAGTCCGTTTGCTTCAAGTATCCCTTTCACCTTCAGGTAATTATCGCCTTTGGGTAATTTTATCTTGAGCCAGTCGGGTTTTCGTACGTGTTTTCCAGGATTCTCGGACATGCATCTTATTTGATACAGCAAAAGTACTTTTTTTCGCCGGCACTTAAAATTTACTGTTGCCGAATGGTAACTGGCTGTTGCCGGAAATGGATAATATTGTACTTTTGAAACCTGAAACGAAAAAGCATTTTGTTTCAAAACACTGATAAATAAAGAATTGGAGTTAAGGCATGAATGATTTATATCCGCTGAAATTTGACCCTGTTTTTAAAGAAAAAATTTGGGGAGGGGATAAGATCCATACTGTTTTTGGATTTGACTATGCCCCTATGCCTAATTGTGGTGAGGCATGGGTGTTGTCAGGATATGGCGACGACATAAGTGTTGTGAACAACGGTTTTCTTGCCGAGAATCAGCTGGATGAGCTGATTGATGTATATATGGGCGACCTGGTTGGAGAAGCTGTTTTCGAAAAATACGGAAACAGATTCCCTTTGCTTATCAAAATCCTGAATTCAAGCGACTGGCTTTCCATACAGGTGCATCCCGATGATAAACTGGCCGAAAGCAGGCATGGCGATTTGGGTAAAACCGAAATGTGGTATGTGGCTCATGCCGATAAAGGATCACAACTCATCAGCGGATTTAGCCGTGAAATGACTTCAGAATTATACCTCTCGCATCTGAATAATGGAACGATCAGAGAGATCATGAATTATGAGAGTGTCGAGAAAGGTGACGTGTTTTATATCCCGGCAGGCAGAGTACATGCCATTGGTCCGGGCCTGTTGATTTTTGAGATACAGCAAACCAGCGATATTACCTACCGTATTTATGATTTCGACCGGGTAGATGATAAAGGGAATGCGAGGCAACTTCATACCGAACAGGCACTCGATGCGCTCGACTTTACAAAATATACTAACTACAGAGCTGAATATCAGCACGAATTCAACCGTACGGTACCAGTAGTTGAAAGCGATTATTTTAATACCGCCATAATCCATTTCGACTCACCGGTAATAAAAGATTACAGCAGCCTCGATTCGTTTGTCATTCTGCAGTGTGCCGAAGGCAAATGCAGCATCGAATACGAAGGGGGAACCGAAAGCTTAAAAGCCGGCGAAGTGTTGCTTATTCCTGCAATCATGGAGCGTATCCGTATTGTGCCTCTTATGGAAACTAAAATCCTTGAAATCTATTACCCTCAGAAATAATTTTAGCCCAACCTTAATTAAATTTAAAATGAAAAACATTCTTATTGCTGCCTTACTGCTTTTTACCGGAATTACAGTGCTGGCTCAGGAAACAGGAGCCGACAAGGTGCTTTTTAAATTGCCTGGTGTCACCGTTACTGATCTGAAAGGAACAAAAATAAACACAGACAAGCTTTTCAATGAGGGTAAACCCTTTATTATCAGTTTCTGGGCAACATGGTGTAAACCCTGTGTTAAAGAGCTTACTGCCATTGCTGACGTATACGAGGACTGGCAGACCGAAACCGGAGTTAAGGTTTATGCTGTATCTATCGATGATTCACGTTCATCAGCCCAGGTAAAAACTCTTGTAAACGGTAAAGGATGGACGTACGATGTATTGCTCGATCAGAATGCTGATTTTAAACGTGCCATGAATGTGAATGCTGTTCCTCATACATTTGTTGTTAATGGCAAGGGTGAAATTGTATGGCAGCATACCAGTTACAGCGATGGTGCCGAACTCGACCTGATAAATGTTGTTCGCAGGCTCAATGCAGGAGAGCCAATTGCACATTAAAACAGATACTTTAGCTTTTACAGTCCTTCACTTGCTGCCCCTTCTGCATTATTCTGTAAATGGATCAGGGATGCGATTTTGAACAGATTTACCAGCTTTAAAAATCTGCCAGTTGACTCTGCAAGCTTTGAGAACGTTTTTATGATAAGAATAATTAGATTTGCCTGATCTTTTGCTCTGCGTTAACCCAAATCCAAGACCTTGAAAACATATTTTTCTACTTTCACAATTCTGCTGGCTACTTTCATTATTTTGATCCCGGCCCTGTTGACAGCACAAAACAATTCTGTAGGAAGCCAGGTAAATGGTAATTTCCAGATGGATGCCCAGTACTACCGGGTTGATTCGGCTATAGGTGCTGAAATGCCGGTTCCAGAGAAAATGCTGATGAACAGCTGGACCAATATCACCTATATGGCCGGAAATTTCAATGCAGGTCTTCGATACGAAACCTACCTCAACCCGGTAAACGGATACGACCCAAGGTATAAGGGAACAGGCATTCCTTATTGGTTTGTGGATTATAAAGCCGGCCAGATTCAGGTAACTGCCGGGCATATTTACGATCAGTTTGGCAGTGGGTTGATATTCCGCACCTATGAGGAGCATAACCTTGGTTACGACAATTCGCTTAACGGTATTCGTGTAAAATTTGCTCCTGTAAAAGGGATCGAACTTAAGGGAATTTATGGAAACCAGCGTTTTTATTGGGAAAAGGGAAGAGGGATTGTTCGTGGTGGTGATGCCGATTTCAATATCAACGATCTCATATCTTCAATGGAACAAAGCAAATTGCGACTTCAGCTGGGCGGTAGTTTTATCAGTAAATACGAAGAAGACGAGCAGATATTCAATAAATATGACACCGTTAACGGAATCGTAAAAGACAATGAGCCGCTGGTGATTCCTCTCAATGTGGCTGCTGCCGCCGGGAGATTCAACATGATATACGGTAATGTGGGATTGTCGGGCGAATATGCATTGAAAATCAATGATCCGAACGATCATAACGATTATATTTATAAAAATGGTCAGGCCTTACTAATGACTCTTTCATACAACAAGCAGGGTTTAGGTGCTTTTGTTCAGGCTAAGCGTCTCGACAATATGACATACAAGTCAATACGTACCGGAGCCGACAAAGCACTGGATATTAATTATCTGCCGGCAATAACCAGACAGCAGACTTACACTCTCGCTGCATTGTACCCGTATGGGACTATCCCGAACAGCGAAATGGGTATTCAGGCCCAGGTGAATTATAAAATCAAAAAAAACACCCTGCTTGGCGGTCATTACGGGACAGATCTGGCAATAAATTTCACCGCAATAAATTCAATCGCCAAAGAAAAGATAGCTGCCGATTCAATATTTGCAATACCAAATGGAACTCTTGGGTATACTTCTTCATTTTTTGCCATTGGAGATACAAAATATTATAGGGATTTTATTGTCGAGATCGGACACAAGTTTTCCAAATCCTTTAAACTGAATTTTACATACATGTACGAAGGATTCAATATTAAGGAAATACAGAATCACGATGCCCCGTATATTCATGCCAATATTTTTGTTGTGGATATGACCTACAAAATCACTTCTACCCAGGCAATCAGGGTTGAAAGTCAGTTGCTTATAACTAAGGAAGATGAAGGGAACTGGGTGTATGGACTTGCCGAATACTCGGTTGCACCCAAATGGTTTTTCAGTATTGCTGACCTCTGGAATTCAGGAAACAGCGATAACAATAAAAGGTACCATTATCCAATGGTGGCAGTGGCTTATAACAATGATGCTAACCGCATACAGCTGTCCTACGGGCGTCAGCGCGAAGGTGTGGTTTGTGTGGGAGGTGTCTGCCGCAATGTTCCCGCTGCGAATGGTTTCACGATTTCGATTACTTCAAGCTTTTAACAACAACATACATGAGGAATCCAGGATACTTTACATACCTACTTGCTTTTGCAACCAGCCTTTTTCTCTTTTCGTCATGCGATAAAATTGATGCTCCCTATGTAATTCCTGCTCCACCGCAGGATACTGCAGCATGTCCTGTTCCGGATTTTCCGGCTGTCACAGCTCATTATAAGAGAGCGCTGGTCGAGGACTATACCGGCCACAATTGTCCAAATTGCCCGCGGGCAGGGCTTATTGCCAGGGATCTGAAAGAGCAGTACAAGGATTCGCTTGTAGTAATTGCTGTTCATGCAGGATTTTTCGCCAAAACCAGTGTCAGCGATCCGGTTTGGGCCTATGATTTCCGGACTCCTGCCGGTACTGATTGGGATAATTTCTTTAAAGTCGGAGCCGTGGGTAATCCCAACGGGCTTATCAGCCGGAAAGGGTATCCTGAAAATCAGCAGGTACTCTCGCCATCTGCATGGGCTAATGCGGTAAAAAACACTATTGCCGAAATTCCGCTAATGGACCTTCAGTTGATTACCGAATACAATGCAGCGGATGATAAATTATGTATACATGCAAAAACCACTTTCCTCCAGGCTATAACAGGCCGTACGCTGAATATATCAATCGTAATCGCCGAGGACAGCATTGTGCAGGCGCAGAAAAACAGTGATCCTGCTGTAGGCGCTACGCCACAAATTCTTGATTTTGTGCATATGCATGTATTGCGAGGTGCTGTTAACGGAACATGGGGTACGCCTGTATTACTAAAAACTGAAAGTTCAGGTGATCCTGTGGTTAAAACATTTCCTACGCACTTTACAGGCTTCAACCTGAATACAATGATCCCTAAAAACTGTCGTGTGGTTGCTTTTGTATACGATGTTGATACAAAAGAGATACTGCAGGTGGCTGAACAGGATGTGGTTAAATAGTCGGTAATTCCAGTGTACATACTTTTGCTTTTTCAGGAAATCAGGGTATAGCCATTGGTTTCATGTAATCGGTATGTGGAATCCACATTAGGAATGAGAAATTATTTTAGGCCCTGTCTTATAAAAAGGTTTAATGAATCCCTCTTATTTTCTAAGTACTCTGCACTAAGTACTCTGCACTGAGCACTAAGCACTCTGCACTAAGCACTCTGCACTGAGCACTGAGCACTAAGCACTCTGCACTGAGCACTAAGCACTCTGCACTAACCACTCCGCAAAACCAACTTTCCAAATCCCCCTAAATAGAACCTTATTTTTTCACAACCTTGGCAACCTTAACTGTATCGCCATTCTGAAATTTGAAGTAGTATACACCCGATGGCAGATTGCTTCCGTCAAAAATATTACTATGATTTCCGGATGTCCTTGCACCTTCGTCAATAATTCCAACTTCAGTGCCGATTGAATTATACATCACAATTCGTATGTGGCCTGTTGTCTGAACTGTATATTCAATTTTTAACACGCCTGCGAAAGGATTTGGGTATACCGAAAAGCTATTTTCAAGGCATGTTTCAGTACCTGTAAATCCAAATAACACCTGGTTCGACATGGCCGACTGGCATCCTGCAACACTATTAGCCGTTACGGAATACGTGTCGGTGTGAACCGGAAAATAGGTTTGGGATGTTGCTCCCTGAATCATTCCCTGGCTGTTATACCATTGGTTTCCTTCGGTGGCGGAAGAAACGAGGTGGTCGCCCGAAACAGTTACTGTCGGTACTGCCGGAACCGGTTCAACAGTTAATGTAATGCCAGCATTTGTATTGAAAAACGAGCTGGTAACCAACACATTATAAGTTGTTGTTTCAGTTGGGGTTGCAACAGGGTTAAATAAAGCCGGGTTGCTGAGCGTGGTGGCAGGAGTCCAAACGTAGTTGTAAACACCGGTTCCGCCGGTGGCAAAAACATAAAGCTGTGATGAACTTCCTTTGCAGAGTATAGCCGGTGAGGCTATTGCATTTACAGCCAAAGCTCCGGTAAGTATCTGGCTGAAAGGAGGAAATTGGATGTAATCAATCCAGGCAGCATCCTGTCCCGAAATTGTAGCCTCATCCTTTTCGTATGTCCAGCTGAAACGATGGTTCCCTGCAGAAATGGGATAACTTACTTTTGCCCAGTCCTTGGTGCCGCTCCAACTGCCCAGTTCATTGCCATCGAGGTAAAATTTCAGAAAGTCGTAGCCGCTTTCGGACGAAACTTTACGGTAGAAAGATATGGTATCATTCGAAAGTACCTGGCCGTCAATATATATTTCACTTTTTTGAGAATTGTTGATAGGGCCTGAAACAGCTCCGTATAAACCTTCAAATTTGGTGGAAGGGCTTATTCCCCATGGCTTGGCACCCTTCATATGCCAGTTGTATTTCAGGAAATTGCCGGATTCGAAGTCCTCAATTTGTAACCCGACAGAGGGTGTAAGACTGGAAACAGAGTTGTACTGACCGGCATCAGCGGTAACATAAATGGAGAAGGTTGAGCCGATTGGTGCATTCTGGCTGACACTAAAGCTGAAAGTGGAAGTGCCGCTGGCTCCGGGAGCCAGTGTGCCGATGTTATTTGCAGGCGAATTGGTGCTTACATAATTGCCGAAAACAAATAATTGGGAAATAACTTCTGACGAAGTACAATGACCCGAATTTGTGGTAGGAGCAGTGATAAAAATGGTTTCACCCGGATCGATCCGGCCGTTGCCGTTGCCAGCCGTTGCATCGTCGATGATGATATTGCCGTTGTTGAGGTTTGGTGCATGTATCAGGATATTGATTGCCGAAGTGAATATGCTGGTATCGGCCTGAGTGGTAATGGTAAATGCAGCAGTATGCATGTCGGGGATAAAATCATTCACCTGAATAGTAAAGACATTTTCGGATGATGCTGATCCGTTGCTGGCTATCAATGGCCAGGTATGCGTATTTGCAGGCAGGCTGACATATGGATCGGATGTGCTGAGTGTAGAGATGGCATTTACTGCTGCCGAATTACCGAAGTTCTGAAGAGAAAGATCGACTGACAGAGGTTCGCTGAACTCAGGTATCTGGTTATTGTTGCCGCCATTATCGTTGATGGTATAATTGTCGAGCACCAGGTAAGGCCCGTTGGGAGAAGCAACCATAATACTGTCAATATAGGGCTGCCGGTTTTGTTTGGTGACGACTATATTTGCATAACCTGGCTCTGAAAACGGCAGCATGGATACCACTGCAAGCCCGTTTTCGTTGGCTTCGGCTACTCCGTGCAGTATGTTGTTTTTGCTGATAGCCACATACGCATAAGGCTCGGTAGTAACCTCAAAAGCAGGTGTTCCCAGCGGAATTAAAGGCATATAGTTTACAGTGAGGGCAGGGGGTACTGTAAAATACACCATGGTGGAAGGATCGCCCATAAGGCAGTATATTTCCCAGTAATATTGTTTCATGCCGGAGTTCGATTCCTGAACGGCAAGATTTCCGGCAAAAATCATCTGATCCATGGTGCTGTACCATTCTGTTACCGGTTCTCCATGATCGTGAAAAGTGCGGTCGTAGGCACCTAATCCTGTGGTTTCGTAAGTTGGGTTGGTAACAATGGGGCCATTCCCGACACCCCACCAGTAATCTTCGTCCCAGTAGCTGTAATCCGATGCCCCGATGTATCCTAATGCGCCTTTGTTTTCGGCCCTTAACAAAGCTTCACCGAACGTATTCTCATTATAGGTGTTGGTCTGGCAGCAGTTTCCAACCAGCAGGCCGTATTTATCGGCATTTTGAAGATTAGCCACGTCGGCAATCGAAAATGTGGGATCGGCCCAACCGTCGGAGCTTCCGTGTGCGGTATAGTTTGCATAGGAAACGCCGTTGCTGATATGGGTCTTTATATTCTGGGAGTAGTTGCCACCGGCAGGTTCAGGTTGAAGATAGGTATGCGAAGTCAGGTTGTGTGCTGCATTGAAATAATAGGAGGTGCCATAATTTATTTGCCCGTTACCCCATGTAAGCTGGTGCGAAGCATCAGCCCCGGCAACCATTACCACTTCATTCAGGAACGAAGGGTCCGGCATCAGGTATTGCTCGTACTGAAGGGTTTTGTTGATCTGTGGCAGCAATTCAGCAACATTATTTGCCGAGAACCTGCCGTAATACATTTCGGGAAGATAATCGCCCGTGTATTCGCAATAATACAGATCGGTAACATGAGCCCCGCAGTTGTAAGCGGGTATCTGATCCACGTCGCCAACAAACAAAACAAAGGTAGGAGCCGGATCGGATGTTGTTGCTGAAGTATACAAGTTCTGCAGATATGCTTTTATTGAATTAAAACTCGTGCCTACAGCAGGATTGTTCGTGTATGCCTCTATAACCTTAAATCCTCGTTTCGTTTTCCAGTTGATGAATGGTTGAAGTGCAGCCTGGAACATAGGATCAGAAACGATTACGTATTTGACAGGAACATTCGATATAGTGTCGAGCATAGCGTCCGACTGATGGTTTAAAATAGTTGAGGATATGCTGTTGAAATAGATTGATCTGGTTTTGGCTTTATTCTCATCGCTTTTAGCTTTATCGGCCCCGTTAAACCTGACTTCAACAATAAGGTTATTATAAACCCTGATGGTATTGGTTACCGGATTGTATTCAACAGGGGAGATTACCAGGTTAGCTAGCTGCATGCTGCGAAGGTATCCTGCCACTTCAACCCTGGCCAGCGTTTCGCCGTAAAAACTGTTGGTTTCGTAAAGTTCCCGGTTGAAAGCAAATGCCTGTATTTTTGTACTGCTTTTTGCCTGTGGCGCCTGGGCAGGGAAAAGTTTCTGTGAAATGCCAAAATCAGCCAGCTTATATTCCCTGACATCATAGCTGATTACAGTTACAGCCGGAACTGCTCCTGCAGGCACTTCAATTAATTTACTGAGTATAGGGAGCTGGGGAGCACCTGTTGTATTGCTTTTTGAATACGATTGTGCAAGAAGTTCAACAAATTCACCTTTTTCAGTATTCAGCCACAGCGTGTTAAAACTGCTGATAGTATTCGAAACCTGTAAGCGGTAAAAGGTGTTTTCAATCACATTTATACTGTTGCTGCCGCCTGGATTAAGAATAATTTCGTTGGCTGCATTAATATGTAAACCTGTGAGGAGCAATATAAATAACACCAGTGAGGTAATTTTATTTTGTAAAGAAGTATACATATAATTACGGTTTTGAGTTGATTGAACTGATTAAGGGTTACAAAGTTATATATTTATCAATACCATATGCGTAAACAGGCCTGAATAAAAACTTTGAAAAGATTTTTTTGAATTATCCGCAGTGTAGCTGTTGGAGAATTATGCCTGTTTCCTGAGGTTTACCGCTATCCGCTTCACCGGCAACCAGGCTGCACCTGTGCCGATAAGGGCGATAGTAAGAAAGACATATAAAAAGTCGGTGGCAATAAGTTTTACCGGGTAGGCGCTGATAACAAATGATCCTCCGCCCTGTAATTTTATCAGGCCGAATTTCTGCTGAAGCACACATACAACCAAACCCAGGATGAGACCTGAAAAGGCACCGGTAAGCGAGATCAATAAGCCTTCGATAAAGAAAATCTGTTTTATGGTGGCATCGCGTGCACCCATGCTGCGGAGTATTCCGATATCTTTCTGCTTGTCGAGGATCAGCATGGTGAGCGATCCGATTACATTGAAGGATGCAACAATCAGAATAAATGTCAGGATCAGGAAAACAGCCCATTTTTCGGATTTCATTATCTTGTAAAGAACTTCCTGCTGCTGGTAACGGTTTTGTACCCTGAATTCAGGACCTGTAACAGAAGAAATTTTTCCCTGTACAGCGGCAGCATCGGTCCCTTTTGCAAGCCTTATTTCTATTCCGGTAACTTCATCGGTATAATCAAGCAGGCGGCGGGCAAAACGGAGGGGGACAAGCATATATTTGTCGTCGAAATCCTGCTGAACCGAAAAAATGGCTGATGGACGTATGAGTTCACTCTTAAATGACTCCTGGGGTAATCCGGTGATGTTTCCTTTTCGCTTTGGTATATATACCGAAATCAGGTTGTCGGGAGCATTCATATCCA
>CAIJPI010000245.1 GCA_903822525.1 uncultured Bacteroidales bacterium
AATTTTATACAAGAATCGCTGGCAGGTTGAATTGTTTTTCAAATGGATAAAACAGCACCTGAAGGTCAAAAGCTTCTGGGGACATACACCTAACGCAGTGTAAGTAGAAATTACAAATGCACAGAAAATGGTAAATTAGAGTGCACAGAAAATGGCAACAACGGTGCACAACTTTTCTATTTTCAAAAGTATGTTATTTTTCCTCATTTTGATTAAATATTGTTTTTTGGTTTTTGATTCTGAAGCTTTTTCCGGATAGATTGATGACCTCACAATGGAACAAAAGTCGATCGAGTAAAGCTGTTGCCAGAACTTCATCACCAAGCATTTGAGCCCACTGTGTTGGTGATTTATTTGTAGTGATGATAAAAGCTGTTTTTTCGTAGATCTGATTAATCAGATTAAACAGAGCCACCGCCAACTGCTTTTCAATAGGAAACAGCATTATATCGTCAATAACGATCAGATTTGCAGTAGTTAACCGCTTGTATTCTGCTTTTGCCGTTTGAGTAAAATCTCTCATTTTAAGCATCCCGATAATATCGTCCATTGTCCTGAAGTAAGCTTTATAACCCTTGCGGACAGCATCATTACAGAGTCCTGCCGCAATAAATGTTTTCCCGGTTCCGGATGGCCCCATCAGGATAATGTTATAAAGCTGGTCGAGCCAATCAAGCTCCCGGAGTTGTATTAACCGTGATTTTGGAAGGCCATTTTCAAAGGTGTAATCATAGTTGTTTAGATCGCAAGTGATTGGCAAACGGGCTGTCTTTAGCCTCCTTTGGGCCTCTTTCTGCTGACGGTGCAGGGCTTCGGCTTGCAGAAGCCTGATGGTATAGTCGATAAAACTAACCGTTCCACTTTCAGCTTCTCTAAGTGCCTGGTCAAGACTGGCACTCATGCCACTCATTCTAAACTGCAGACAAAGGGATTGTATGATTTGCTTCTTTTCCATGATCAATTGCCTCCCTGCATTAGGTGTTCATAATCGTAGATGGAGCTTTTCATTGGCTGGTAAGTGGCAACATCGGACATTATTCCACTGAGCGGATTGGTCAGTATTGGCTTCAATTTGTAGGCTTCGATTTGCGATTGTTCCTTTAAGAAGCTTTCTGCTACTGATTTAAAATCGTTTGCACTATACACATGCATTTCAATACAGTATTGCAGTGTTTTATGAATGAGTGCTTTATTGAAGATACC
Organism: uncultured Bacteroidales bacterium; assembly: GCA_903822525.1. GTDB lineage: Bacteria > Bacteroidota > Bacteroidia > Bacteroidales > UBA4417 > UBA4417. The sequence goes on from CAIJPI010000245.1 coordinate 1,204, forward strand.
AAGGGTCTGCCTTAATAGAATAAGCTGATCGCGAATGTAACGTGGTTTCTCTTTATGGATCTGAGCCATGTATTGCATTGACAAGACCGGATTATCAAACAGCAATGAGATATCGCTGATCAGTTGTTGGATCTTGCCTGATTTATCCCTTTTGTGATCCGTATTGATTATCGTTTTGCCTTTCTCTGTGGATATGGCAGAAGAACAAATAGGAGTACCGGTCAATGAACAGATACTTAGCAAACCGTCAGTCTGTGATACGCTTACCTGTGTTCCTCTCCCTTTATAAGTACCCGATGGAAGCGTATAAAAGTTTCCTTTCCAGGAGATGATATTGTCTTTGCGCACGGTATATAAAATTGTTGCAGGCTTTATCGCAACGGCAATAAAAGGGGTTAAAGAGAGTTGTTCGATACACCATTCGTTAAATGGGATCTTCTGGGTACCAGCATGTGGTTTTGCATTGGCAGTGCGTAAAAGCCATGCCAGGGCTTCAGTGTTAAGAAGCGAAACATCACTGAAAGGTCTGTTGTACAAGAAGTTTTGCTTGACATATTTGACAACATTTTCAATCTTGCCTTTACTCTCAGGATCAGCTTTTCTGCAAAAGTGCAAATGAAACTTACGCTCCCGGCAGTAATCCTTAAATGCTGTTGTCAGTAACAGATCGCCCCTGTTTTCGTCCGTCAGGAACAGTTTGTCCTGATCGTAAACAATCTGATCCGGGACTCCGTTGAAGAATGAAAATGCCTTCTCATGGGCCTCAATAGCCGTATGGCTGGTAAAGGGTATATCTGAAAAGAAAATAAATTTATACCGTGAACGGGACAGCGACATGGCAAAGAACCAGACTTTAACCCGCTTAGACAGCCCGTCGCGCATGTTGTACTGTCCAAAGTCAAC
>CAIJPI010000246.1 GCA_903822525.1 uncultured Bacteroidales bacterium
AGAGAGGGGATGAGAGAGAGAGGGGGGGTGAGAGCGAGGGGATGAGAGAGCGAGGGGGTGATGGAGAGAGGGACGATTGCTGTTAAGTTACCAACTTGTAATATTTTGGTTTTAAACCTTTGGCACCTAAAAGTTTCCTAACTTTATTTCCCATTTCCGAAATCCGAAATCCGAAATCCGAAATCCCAAACTCCCAATGATCCACGAAGCCCAATGGTACAAAACACTTCAGGATGAGACAGTACAGTGTACCCTCTGCCCTCATAATTGTGTTCTGAAGGAAGGGAAAACCGGAATATGCAGAGTAAGGGTTAACAAAGGAGGAAAGCTGATAACCGAAGTGTATGGCTTTGTTTCCTCCATGCATTCCGATCCTATAGAGAAAAAGCCTTTATATCATTTTTATCCCGGGTCGAATATTTTATCTCTTGGATCTTTTGGATGCAACCTGAGATGTTTTTTCTGCCAGAACTGCACCATTTCGCAAACAGGCGCCGATCCTGATCTGCCACGAACCAATTACACGCCTGAGCAAATTGTGCAGCTCGCACTTAAACAACCCCAAAACATAGGACTTGCTTTTACCTACAACGAACCTGTGGTTTGGTTTGAATATATGGTTGATATAGCCAGGCTGGCAAAAAAATCAGGTCTGAAAACAGTAATGGTCACAAACGGATTTATCAACAGGGAACCGCTTAAAGTACTGTTTGAATGTATTGATGCCTTTAGCGTTGATCTGAAGTCGTATACTGAAGATTTTTATGCCAAAGCCACTTCTTCAAAGCTCGGGCCTGTATTGGATACACTTAAACAGATCAGCCAGGCCGGAAAGCACCTTGAAATTGTTAACCTGCTCATTCCAGGCCTAAACGACGAGGATGAATCTTTTACAGCCATGGCCCGATGGATTGCCGCGGAACTCGGAAAAGAAACTGTTCTTCACATTTCGCGCTACTTCCCTCACTATAAACTGACTACCGAAGCAACTTCTCCTGATTCTGTCAGCAGGGCCAGGCTCCTGGCCGAAAAGGAGCTTACCTATGTATACAGCGGGAACATCTATACCGAAAGCAATGATACACACTGCCTGAATTGCAACGCCATATTGATTACCCGGCATATGTTCGACATACGCACCAACGGACTCGACAGCGATGGCAGGTGCATCAGCTGCGGCAAGTATTTTCTTAAAAAAATATAATTTTCGTTTCAATATACATTGATTTACACTACTTTTGAAAATTCAGTTGTCATTATGCTTTCATAAAGTAACAATTACTTTATCTTCATTCTGTTTCATGTCATTACAAAAAAGAATAATTTCTTTATTTATAATATTGGTTTTCAGCATATACGGAAGTGTAGCTGTGGCCCAGCAGCTTGTTCATGAGCCTGCAGGTGTTATGGATGAGAACGATACAGAAGAAGCAGGGATATTACTACCGCCTTCTCTTACAGCTATTCCGGCCATTATGGATATTCCATTCCTGGCCAGGTACTACACAAGCTGGGATACTCTGTGTGTAAGACGATATACTGAAATCCCACCCAAACCAGGCGATTCCGTCGATCTGGTGTTATTTAATGATTATTCAACAGGCTTTGTTTTTCCTATTGAAGGTAGCTTATTATCTCCTTTCGGTCACAGAGGCCGCCGTGTTCATTCGGGCGTTGACATTAAACTGGAAGCAGGCGATCCTGTTGGCAGTGCTTTCGACGGAGTAGTCCGTATGGCCCGTTATTATGCAGGGTACGGAAATTGCGTGGTCGTTAGACATTATAATGGGATTGAGACACTTTACGGTCATCTTTCCAAAATCAAAGTACGCGTCAATGAGCAGGTAAAAGCCGGCGATATTGTTGGCTTAGGTGGGCATACCGGCCGTGCAAGCTGTAATCATCTTCATTTCGAAACGCGTTTTCAGGGTAGGGCTTTCAATCCAAAACAGATTATTAATTTTGAGACTTTCAGCCTGCTCTCCGATACCTTTACTGTTACCAAGGCTACTTACGGACTATCGCGCGACTATCTTCCCGGTAAATCAAACCACAATATGCTTGCTTCTGATGACGGCAAGGTTAAATCGAAAGCAAAATCGTCGAAATCGAAAAAATACCATACTATCAAAAGCGGCGATACGCTGGGTGCAATCTCCAGAAAATACGGAACAACTGTAAAACAAATCTGTTCCATCAATGGAATTAAACCTTCAAAAAAACTTCAGCTGGGCACCAAACTTCGGGTTCGGTAGCTTTTCAAAAGTTCAATTTCAAAGTATTTCGGGGCTTGGAACTTTCCAGCCCCGTTTTTTTTGTAATTTTATCCCAAATATGAGCAGCATAAAAATCAAGCTTTTAAAAGTTGATTGCCAACACGTATAAAACAATTTAATACAGATCTAATCCAGACCGATTTTGTTATTTTTCAGCAGATATTCTTTACGCATTTTTATTCTGGTTTTTCCCCTGCTGATGCTGTGTGCCGGATGCAACTCTTCGCTCAACGTTACCGGGATGGATATCAGCAGCCTGTATACAGGACAGGAAACAAATGCGCTGCAGCTAAACCAATTATACAATATTAACGACAGCATCACAACGATCAGCATTGTTCTGCCTGCCGGG
>CAIJPI010000247.1 GCA_903822525.1 uncultured Bacteroidales bacterium
TAGGATAAAGTATAAGAGGCAGTCCTAAAATGGCGAGACGAATTTTCATTTTTTCAAGCTATCTGACCAAATGGGTTTTTGATTTATTATTAGCTGCCACCTTCTTTTTCAGGAAGCTTTTCCTTCCCTGTACCTGAATAAAGAATTCCTGCACTTGAGTAACACTGCATTCATCTTGTATTTCGCAAATCATTAAAATCAAATAATCACCTTGTATTAACTTACCTAAAACTCAACGTCATGAAAAAGTCACTCTTTGTATTCGCCGCCTTTATTTTGATTTTGTCCAGTATAAGAGCTAACCCTATTGAGCGGGCAATTAATAAGATGAAATTAAATAATTATTCTACAGCAATAAAAATACTGGGAAAAGCAGTTATAAAAGCTGATTACCACGATAACGCAATTCCCTTACTTGCTGAATGTTACAGGTTACAAAACGATCAGGTTAATGCTGAAAAATGGTACAGGCTTGCCATTAAACTTCCTGGCGCAATTCCTGAATGGTATTACTATGAAGCCCAGGCTCTTCGTTCGACAGGTGACTATATAAAAGCACGGGAAATGTTTCTTGCGTATGCAGACCTTCAGCCTGAAGACCCCAGAGGGAAAACATTCGCTTCATTTTGCGAAAATGTAATTGGTCCCTGGAAAGACAGATTCCCGGCCTTCGATGTAAAAACAGTTGCTAATATCAATTCTCCGGAAAGCGATTTCGGGCCCTCGTTTTTTTCTGGTCAACTGGTTTTTGCTTCCGAAAGAAACCTAAATATGGATGAGAATAAGTATGGGTGGAGAGGAAAAGGATATGTTGATGTGGTTAATGCACGTCCAAATGCACCACATGAATTCTGGGGCGACATGAAATCAGCGAAATTGTTCAATGAAAAATTCAATAAGTCATATCATGACGGACCTGCCGTGTTTGCAGAAAACAACATGGTTTACTTCACGAGAACAACCGTAGATAGAAAAAAGAAGAAGGATAATATTCATGCTAATCGACTTGAGATATATTATGCAACTTTTACTGATGGTAAATGGGGACCGCTTCAACCTTTCTTTCTTAACAGTTCTGAGTACTCGGTAGGATATCCTACACTTTCTGCTGATGGCAATACTATTGTTTTCGTTTCCGACAGGCCGAATGGATATGGTGGTACAGATCTTTGGGTTTGCCACAAAAAAGATGGCAAATGGAGCAATCCCGAAAACCTCGGAAGTGATTTTAACACGGCAGGAAATGAAATATTTCCCTCCATCCAGTCAGATGGAACACTCATGTTCTCATCCGATGGGCTTCCAGGCTATGGTGGTCAGGATATTTTCTCCTCCAAATCAAGTAATAGTTATTGGTTAAATCCCGAAAATGTAGGTATTCCCATTAACAGCTCCTTTGATGATTTTGGAATAAATTATGCGCCAAATGACCAGAGTGGTTTCTTTACATCTAACAGACCTGGTGGTGAAGGCAGTGATGATATATATGCATTCAGGGAACTTGAAACCCCGGAACAGGAGATAACAAAACTTCAGTAAACGCAAAGGCATTAAGCCTCAGGTAATTGTAAATTATTCCACATCCTGAATATTAAGCCCTAAAATAAAATGATACGACTGAAACACATACACGCTCTAACGTGTAGGTGTTTTTTCGTTTCTGCCAGATTTCTGCCAGAATATTCAAAAATTTATCGGTTTCAAACTTATTCCAAACAACGAGAAGTTGTAATCTTCAGACTTTGCAACCCATGCAGGAGGCCCGCGAACCTGTTGATTGTTCGGGATTTGTGCTGCACATATCAGAGACTCGCTCGAACCTGAATAGAGCAATGAAAATAAAATACGTGCGAAGCCACCAAACAGCAAATAGTGTTATATTCTGTATGTTTATTAATACCTTTGATCGCAGTAGAGGAGAATGTGAAAAAATACGCTTTTAACAGTAATAAACACCTAATACCTAACTCTCAATCGCATGGTCTTGATAACCTTTTATAGCGAATCAGACCTATTTCTTTTCCTGAAAAATATTCTATAACCCTAATAACTATACTCATATGAAACGAATTTGCTCTTCCCTGTTTTTTTTATTGGTTGCTTTTCAACTATCGGCACAGAATAAAATTGTTGTTTTTCAGTCGGATTTTGGATTGAAGGATGGTGCTGTATCAGCCATGAAAGGTGTTGCATCAGGCGTTTCAGGCGATCTGAAATTATTCGATCTTACACACGAAATTCCTGCTTACAATATTTGGGAAGCGGCATACCGTCTCGAACAAACTGCGCCTTACTGGCCTGCAGGAACTGTTTTTGTTTCGGTGGTTGATCCCGGTGTGGGCACAAGCCGGAAATCGGTTGTATTAAAAACGAACAGCGGCCATTATTTTGTCACACCTGATAACGGCACACTAACCTTGGTTGCCGAAAATTTAGGCATTGCCGAAATCAGAGAAATTGATGAAGCGGTAAACCGTAGAGGAAATTCCGAAAAATCATACACTTTCCATGGCCGTGATGTATATGCATATACTGCTGCCAGGCTTGCAGCGGGTAACATTACCTTCGAACAGGTTGGCAAAGAATTACCCAAACAGGTAGTGAGTATCCCTTACCAAAAAGCTGTGTTGGAAGGACAAAAACTTAAAGGCAATATTACCATTCTCGATATTCAATATGGGAACATTTGGACCAATATCCCTGCTGATCTGGTGAAACAGCTCAATCCCCAATATGGCGATCTTTTGCATGTAATTATTTATCATAATCAAGCTAAAATATTCGAAGGCAATGCCCCTTACAGTCAGACTTTTGGGGCGGTTGCAAAAGGAATGCCGGTATCCTACCTTAATAGTCTGATGCAATTATCATTTGCATTAAACCAGGATAGTTTTGCAAAACTTTATAAAATTGAAAGTGGGAATAACTGGAACGTTGAGGTTACCGTTTTGTCCAAAAAATAATTTAGCGAGCTTGCAACGGCTAGTGAGGGTTTCACTTCAAGTGAAACCCTCACTAGCCGGAACCCGAACTGAAACCCTCACTAGCCGGATAACCCGAACTGAAACCCTCACCAGCCGATAAAACCAGGGGATGATTAACCGTTTTGAAACGAAATTAGCTAACTTTGTATAATGCTTAACGCTATAACAACCATTGTATTAATAATTAATGAGAAGTTGCACCTAATTGTCCTAGTGGATGTAGTGCAACGATTCAAAATATTATTTTTTGACAATCCTGACGAAACGGAATACTTTCTTCCGAAAAACTAAACCGCTAATTATTTACCAAATAGACGCTGACCTAATTTAAGATAGTATCAATTATATTTCATTATTAATATTGTTGCAACGGCTATTGATGTTTTCACTTCAAGTGAAAACATCAATAGCCCTGCAGAAAAAAAAATCAAAAGGATGTATTTCGAAGCAGGAGGGATATATCATATTTACAATCAGGGCAATAACCGACAGCGTATTTATTACAGCCGGGAAAATTACCTGTTTTTTATCCGTAAAATAAGAACACATATACTGCCATTTGCTGATATACTTGCATGGTGCCTGATGCCCAACCATTTTCATTTAATGGTGGAGGTTAGGGTGGCCGAGATGGAAAGCCCCTTTTCGACGACCAGTGAGGGTTTCACTCCAAGTGAAACCCTCACTAGTCCGGAAACCCTCACTGGTCCGGATGCTTCGAGTGAAACCATCATTAGCCGGGAAGGCGAATCAATCAGGAAGCCTGCAACAATGGTAACATTAAATCAATCAATAGGTATATTGCTACGATCCTATACCCGTGCTATTAACATTCAGGAAAAACGAACAGGATCGTTGTTCCGGAAAAACACCAAAGCCATTTGTGTGAATGAAATCAATGGAATCATATCTGATTGGTATTCTTCATTCGGAGTAACAATTATGAAAGTTTATGTACCCGAATACCAGTATCCACAGGTTTGCTTTAATTATATTCATTCCAACCCGGTAAAAGCCGGATTGGTAGCAAAGGCAGAAGATTGGGCGTTTTCTTCTTGTATTGATCTGGTTGGGATCCGGGATGGCACCCTGGTAAACCGGGAAAGAGTTGACAAACTTGGACTGATTTACTGAAAGCATGAAGATAGAAATGGATTCAATTAATTGTAATCCTCACTAAATCTAATCGCTCAGGGGCTAGTTCCCCGCAGCTTTGCTGCGAGATAAATAGTTTTTAGGTAATACCTCGAAAGCTCTGCTTCGAAGTAGTTTATTTTAAGAAAAAATAATGCTATAGGATCCCATTTCAATAGCGAATACGTTGTTGATAATAGTTGTGAATTTTTGCCTTTTTTCTTGTTTTTGTGGCAATATCCTTGTCCGACATGAAGTGATGTTTGGATAGATTTCTTTATTCGCGGATATTCATATAGATTTTTGCGGCCTTTATTTTTGATTATGTGTAACTTGCCCCGAAATATTTCTGCTCTGAACCGGAAAGTGCCTCATGTCATCATATAGAAACGAAAAGCGCGAAAATTCATTCTTTGTGATCGCATCCTGTCCTCTGCGGTAAATATTTCAGAAACAAAAGTGCCACAATACTTGCATAGGATTAAAATTTCTTAGCGTAATAAAAACAGAAACCAATGGACATCAAGAATATAACAAGTAATTCCGGGCAATTGGACACAAAAAAAAGAATGCTAAAGGCTGTATTCCCCGGCAAATACATTCAGGGTGAAAATGCGCTGAACGAATTACCTGCATTGATTAAATTGTATGGCAAAAATGCACTGATACTAGCCTCACCTACTGTTAAGAGCCATATACTCTCAAGGTGCAATTTTGCCGATCCGTTATATTCATTGTTTATCGAGGAATTTCATTCGGAGTGCAGTGAAAAGGAATTAAACCGCCTGGCTGAAATTGTTAGTCGCCTCAAGGTTGATGTTATTATTGGGATGGGAGGAGGAAAAACGATTGACGCAGCAAAAATTGCGTCCGATCGTGCTGGAATTCCTGTGATTGTTGTTCCAACCATTGCCTCAACCGATGCGCCCTGCAGCGGTTGTGCCGTTATATACTCCGATGCCGGTACTTTCGAATCGGTATACTACCAGAAAATGAATCCTCAGGTAGTACTTGTGGATATGAATGTGATGGCCGAAGCACCGACCCGTTTCCTGGTCGCAGGCATGGGTGATGCCCTGGCCACGTGGTTCGAAGCCCGATCGTGTGAGCGTACCATGTCGCCAAACGAGTGCGGAGGCTATAGCACCATGACCGGATTAAATCTTGCCAAACTTTGTTTCGACACGCTTTTATCAAATGGCGCTGAAGCTAAAACGGCAAGCGAAATGCATATAATTTCACCTGCACTGAACCGTATTGTGGAAGCAAATATTCTGCTGAGCGGAATTGGTTTTGAGAGTTCAGGGCTTGCAAGTGCGCATTCAGTTCACAACGGATTAACTGCACTCGACGAAACACATACTTTCTATCATGGCGAAAAAGTGGCCTTTGGAGTTTTAACAGGGCTTCATCTTACCGATGCTTTACCGGATGAAATGCAAATAGTTTATTCTTTCTGCGAAGAAATTGGTCTGCCAACTACATTCAGTGATATAGGTCTATTAGAGATTGATAGAAGCAAATTGTTTAAAGTCGCCCAAAAGGCTTGTCTGCCGCAGGAAGGAATTCATCATGAGGCTGGTGAAATTACCCCGGAGAAAGTTATGCTCGCTATGATCGCCGCCGATGCCATGGGAAGAAGACGGAAAAAAGAAGCGGGAAAAGCCTGATAAAGGAAGAGTTTCACCACTTTGTTTATAATTTCTGTTAGGGGAAAATTGATCAATCTGGAAACTGGAATTGGGAAACTGATGTATCGAACTTAATTGCAATATGGACATTGTCATTTTTTCTGATTGGAAGAAACTTATTCTATACATTTATTGTTATACTGTTACGATATAAACACATGTTATGGAATCAATGAACAAACAGAAGAAATACTCATTCCCACTTTACTTCCTGCTTATAATTCTGATTGCCGGTCTTTCCTTGTCGCAAGGATGTAAAAAAGATAGTGCACCTCAGGAACCGGCCAACGAAGTATTGGTCTCGTACCAGAAGATACTTACTCATACGGTTGAGACCATCAAACAGCAGATCGGAACATGGCAGAATATGTATCCTGAAGCCGCTCTTATTGCAAACAATACTACCAGCGCAGTTGATGTATACAAAATAACCTATAAATCTACCTATAAAGGAGCATCAGTTTTAGCATCCGGCTTGGTTTGTCTGCCTCAATCCCAGGGAACATACCCCATCCTTAGTTTTCAGAACGGCACAAACACCCTGAAAGCAGGTTGCCCCACGGAGAATCCGACAGAATATTACTTCTCACTGATGGAATATATGGCCGGTAATGGGTATATAATAACGCTCCCTGATTATATCGGATTCGGAGCATCGGCACAATACCTTCACCCTTATTATGATGCAGAAACAACTTACAGGGCTGTGATTGACATGATTAAGGCTTGCCACGAACTGCTTAGTGAAAAAAATATTCAGGCCAAATTCAGTGGTGAACATTTTCTTATGGGATACTCGCAGGGTGGATGGGCAACGCTTTCGGGGCTTAAAAACATAGAAACAAACTACAAAACCGAAATTCCCGTTACCGCAACTTCATGTGGCGCCGGAGCGTATGATATGCTGGCCATGTCAACCTATGTGCTCCAACAGGAGGTTTTCCCCGGGCCTCTGTATCTTCCCTATTTTATATACTCCCAGCAGTTGTTTGGATCACATAGCGACCCGCTCAGTAAATATTTCAACGAACCTTATACCAGCCGGATCCCGGAACTTTTTAATGGTTCATATTCGAATCTCGAGGTCGATGCTCAGCTGAACGATACCCTTGCCTTGCTTCTTAAAAGCAATATGATATCCGATTTCAGCAATGGAGCTGATTTTGAACAACTGCGATCGCTGCTGGTAAAAAATAGTGTAACGGCATGGTTGCCTGAATCAAAAATTAATTTCTACCATGGTTCAGCCGACCTCAAAGTTCCGCCAATACAATCGCAGCTTATTTATACCAGTTTCCAAAACCTGGGGGTTGGCCAGGATAAAGTCCAGTTTATAAGTCTGCCCGGTACCGACCATGAATTCAGTTTACTGCCTTGGGGGCTGAAAACCATCGCCTGGTTTAATGAGCTAAAGAAATAGGCTAAAAAGGGAACGGGACTCAGAATATCCGCCAGGTTCACTTATTTATTGACAAAACAACTCGCTTCGTAATCATTACTCAACCATACAAATACGGCTGAAAGTGTAAAGTGCAACAGCTTTTTTTGGAAAACAAAGTATTTGGAATTTGTTTCGGAAATCATTCCTTTATTTGTGGTTTAATCCCATGTATGGATTACCCAATTTTGCTTCCGTGCAATCTTTTTAAGTTGTTTATCCGGGTTAACGCAAACGGCATGACCTACCGACTGCAATACCGGCAAATCGTCGATGGAATCGGCATAATACCAGGCATCGTGAAGGGTAAAATGGTTGAGCTGGAGATACTGGTTCATGCGGTTCAGCTTTTCATCCCTGAAGCAGAAGCCGTTTTCAGGCCGCCCTGAATAGTGCTGATTTACTACCTCAGGTTCAGAACAAATTACGGAATGCATTTCTAAATGTTTTGCCAGGCGCAGGCAAATGGAAGCCATGGCCGACGAAAGGATTACTACCTGGGCTCCCTGTTCCTTGTGCATTCTGATCTCTGATATAATTTCAGGACGAATGGCAGGAATAAGGTCTTTTTCCACTATTTCATCGCATAATTTTTCGATTTCGCTAACCGAAGCTTCGGCTAACCACCCACTTATTTTTTCAATAATATTGAGGGGATCAAATATATGTAACTTGTACAATGCGGCAAGTATATATGCCATTAGCAATTTCCTGAGCGACAGCAAACCGTTTTTATGGGCCCTGCGAATAAGTGCTTCCCCGCTGTTTGTTTTTAAAATGGTGTGGTCGAGATCGAAAAATGCAACATATCTCATCAACTGATGGCTATTTAATCCTGAAAAAGTGATTTCCCGAAGGATTATAAATAACCGTAAGGGCGTCTGGTAAAATACTTACATTGAAATGCTTCGCGAAATGCAATTCCCCATCCACGTGAAAAGGCACCTCCCGGGTGAATTCGATTTCCAGTTTAGCACTTTGATAGTAGTTTACTTTTTTATTCTGCAGATGCGTTCCTTTGGGCACTTTGGGCAAAATCATAAAGCGTTCAGGCAGTGAAAGCCGTTCGATCATACACACATCGAGCAAGCCATCGTTGGCAATGGCTTTGGGCGTAAGGAAAAAGCTGCCGGCAAAACGTCGGCCTATTGCAACAGTATTTATAAAACAATCTTTTTCCTGCCTGGATTCTGCCGACAAAACAGTCATTCTTTTTTCGTTGTAAAACAATAAAGTCTTGACAATATGATAGATGTATTTGTTTTTCCCCCCTTTTTTTACGGCCCCCGGTGCTGTATAATTTTCAGCAGCTACCTGAGCATCAAATCCTAATCCCATCCCATTGAAGAAAGGCAATCCATTGCACAGACCTGCGTCCATTGCAGTGGCTTTTCTCTCGAATAATACATCCCAGTCTTTATCAGTAAAGCGATCGGGGAAGCCTAAAATCTGTATAAAATCGTTGCCTGTGCCGGCAGGGACAATGCCCGCTGTTACACCTTTTGTGTGTATAAGCGCTCCGGCAATTTCATTAAAAGTGCCATCTCCTCCAACTCCGATAATATATTTGGAGCCGTTAGCAGCATAGTGCCTGGCCAGTTCAGCTGCATGGCCCGTTTTTTCGGAATACACAATCTCAGCCTTAACGGCATTTTTCTGTATCATTTCCTCTATGGTGGGCTTCAATGTTTTTGCATATCCACCGCCTGCGGCAGGATTGATAATAAATACCCATTCCGGGCTTTGCATTTTTTCCATGGCTTGATGTTTTGTGAAACTTTTGAACCGGCAGAACTATAAGCGCCCCGATTCAATAATATTTTTTATTTCCATTATAATCTCATCATCGGTCTTTACTTTCAGCTCAGCGGAACGTATGGGTTTATTGATAACAACGCTGATTTTTGCGCCGAAGTTAATATAAAACCGGTTTTTGGGTTTTAAAGTATAGAAACCATTGAGCGTAACAGGCAGTACCTCGGCATCTGAAGCTCTCAGAATATATACAAAACCTCTGAAGAAACTTTTCATACTGCCGTTAAGTGTCCTGGTCCCCTCCGGGAATATGGCAATGGTATGATGTTTAATTTTTTCAGCAATCTCATCCAGCATCAGCCTGGTGTTTTTTACCGTTGGCTCCTTTACAGGCATATAATCAATCATTATCAGGATCTGCTTGAACACAGGCACTTTCATAAGGCGCTCATGCCCAAACCAGGCCACGTTGGGGCAAAACGACATAATGGCCATGATGTCGAATAAGCTTGCGTGGTTTGCAATGATTATGTACCGCTTTGTAGCCAAGTAATTTTCGATTCCGTAAGTTCTCAGTTTTTTACCTAAAACCCAGAATACTGATACAGCCCAAAAACGAACTAAATATTTTACGGTTTTTTTTGACCTGAGATAGGCAAACGGCAGTATAATAAGTACCATTATGGCAGTATGCAGGTAAAGAACTGCGAATGCCGGGACGGTAAGAATAGTGTAAAAGCGGTTTCTCATGCTAAGGAATTGAATGCAAGATACATTTTTTCTATTTCATGGTCAGCGAAAAAAGTTGAATTTATTGGTTTAATGATTCAAAAACATGGGAATTGGATATTTAAATCAAGGCTTTATAGGTTATAAGGAAGAGATTATAATGTCAAATTCCTGATAATTGACAGCTTCCCTATGATTACTAATAAATACGCCACAAAAATGCAAAGTTGGCATAAAAAGGTTGCTTCCTGTTTTTGTTCAGTGATTTTCATTTTTCAATAAGATGTGATTTGTGAACTTTTGAGTTTTTGTGCTTTAGTGGCAAAAATGAATTTTTTAAACGGAAAATAATTCTCAATACTGACATAGAACCTGCAGATTAAAATATCAGTCAGATAGTACACAAGGCTTCGCAGTTGAAATTTTATAGCTAAATTTACCCAATCAAATTAAACCAATTTATACTGAATCCGGCACCGAACAAAGAGCATGAAAAAAGTTATATATATTCCTATTATTCATAACAAAGCGGATCTGGGTTCATTAGGCTCACAACTGTCGGTCGAAGGAGAACGTAAATACGGGGCTACTTCCTGGCAGAATCACCTGGAAGAAGTTGATAAATCGTGGGATGAAATTGGGATTGAAATAATCAGGCAACTCGAAAATGTGCCCTGGGATACCATAAAGATATACCAGGACGGATTACCTGTTACAGGTGAAATAGGAATAAAAATAGTTAAAGATGCTGCCTCACAGGGCAGTAAGAACTATGCTATTATCGATAAACTTCTGGCACAGGGCGCAAGGCTCGAAACCGCTGAAGATAAAGAACTGCTGTTTCAGGAGTATTACCTTTTGTCGGACATCAGTAAAGCCCCAACATACGAACAGCAAATAGAAGCCTTTCTAAAATACCAGAGGGAATCGCTCGAAATTTTAAATAAACGAGATGCTTTTATTGCCAATCAGATCAATGCATCGCTTAATGATGGTGAAACAGGTATTGCTTTTTTTGGCGCAGCGCATTCAGTTCTCGAAAAATTGAATAATGATATTGATGTTATAGCGATTCGGATGTTTAACGATGAGATTTCGCTTAATCTGATAAATAAAAAAGGGAATATTTAAAATCCGCTTCAATCAGGCTGACGTTCTATTTCAAAAAGTAAACGCCGTTTTTTTTACACTATTGTTTCCTTCCATTTATCACAATAGTCCAAATAAGGTGGATCGCATTTATTTTGGTGCCTTAACAGAGGCCTGAGCAGTAGTTTTATTAACCTGAGAAACGGGTAATACCTTGCAAAGTATTGATAGCACTTTAGTTTCAAAAAACTTTACTGCAAAGGTTGCAATGTGACCGCAAAGAGCCGCAAAGAATGGATTTTCGTTATTTGCCATTCTCTGCGATGTCGTGTAGCATTTTGCCATTAATAGGGATTAAAAGGCCATTTTTTCAAATATATTTAGATATTTAAGTCATAGTGGTTTAGTGTTTTTAGGCATGGGCGCCGCCTTCCCATCTCCATACAATAGCAATTCCTGCAAAAAATACAGTGATATTATGCAGGTAATTTGAGTATATGGTCAAAATATACCCTTACGGGGCCTTTTGAACAACCTGGTTTAAAATATCGCTATATTTGATTTCCTCGATGTATACTATGTTAATTTTCCGGCATATACAGGGAGGTTATCTGCTTCCTGGCTTACGTAGTCAGCAAACCATAATTGTTCCGACAGGCATTTCTATTCACAGTGGGCAATTAAATAAAGAGTTTTCAAACCGGAATAACCTGAACTAAAACAAACATCCTTGTAGCATCTGAACTTACGCGTTATTAAAACTTTTAAAATGAGAGTTCGCAGCATACCCCCGATTACCTCAACAGGTACCAACAGGCGAAAATCCCCGGCCCACCTCGATGGACTGGCTCATATGTCGATAGGGAGATATATGTCGGAAATGGCAAAAAACAGGAAAGCGGATGACGAAGAGGGTGAAAACTGGGATATTGCCAAACATACCAAAAATTATTTTACCCAAAAAACCGGGAAAAAGGTAGTTAAACCGACACATTATTCAGCAGAGAAAAAAATAGAATGCGTTATCAAACAGTATGATAGCTATAATTCAGAAGGTGATTTTGCAATCACACTCCGGTTCAGTGAAATTGAATTTCAGAACGAAATACACGCGAGCAATACGATCAAGAGTTCGCAAAAGAGTTACTTCATACCATTGCTTTCCGAAAACAACGAAAATGGATCCTTTTTGCTTTTAACCACAACAGGAGATATTTTTGAGTATGAGATAGTCAGGGATATTAAGTATTGTTCCTGCTCCAACGAAAGTTGTTTTGCGCACAGTAGTAAGAAAGGCACATCAAAACCCGAAGAGAAGGAATTATGCCCAAACCGCTCCTTTCGCGATGAAGTTTATTTTCCTTCCTTACTTCAGGATTATGATCCACTTAGCATGCAGGTTGAATTAAACGAGGGACTAGTAACAATTACGTATAAAAAAATAAATTAATGGAAACATTCAACGAAAGCATAATTGCCAATTTTATATTTACACTTTCCAAATACGACACCCTTTGTAAAGCTGATCTGGTATTTGCATTTACCGTTTTCCTGCAACAGGAAGAGTACGAGAAATGCGGGGTTCTGAAAAAACTGATTGATTCCAACCAGTATAACAACGAAAAACAAAGTAATTCGGCAGGTATATTATCCATCTTAAAGAAAATTGATACCTGCAACGATAAAGATGAGGATGTCAGGCAGTTCAGTAAAATTCTTTCAAATTTAGAAAAAGAGCTGATGGATTTTATTGCCAAAATTGAAGATGTTTATTGTGAAAAGCATCCGTCAATATCAAGAACAAAGGAATTTTAAAATCCCGTTAAATTTCTTTCACCTGTTTACTTTCTGCAACTTCCCGAAGAAGGAAAATTAAAGTATCGCCTGATCAGGTAAATCTGGAAGTAGTATACTATATTTGACAAAAATATGAAAATAATGGTTGGTAAAACA
>CAIJPI010000248.1 GCA_903822525.1 uncultured Bacteroidales bacterium
AGGCTGTATCTTCCAGTATTTCCCGGCCAGAATCCTTACCAGGTTGACTGAGGTTAAACTGTCCGTATCGAGGTAAATTGTTTTTAATCCGTGTAAATCGGAATTTGCCAGGAGCAATACCGATTTCACATCTTTATCAGCGCCTATACATAGATTACTGATCAGCTGGTAGTCGGGTATTCCGGGCAGGGCACCTACAGGTATAAGTCCGATGGTGGCTTCGCCCGAAATTAATTTGCGGGCACATTCCGATGGTACATCGAGACTCAGGTCAAACCCTGAAAGTAACCCTGAATGTTTTAATCCGTAAATAAAAGGGAGCGTATTGTAATACGAAACAGCAGTAACTTTTATTGAATTCATGGAGCAAAATTAAAAAAAATGACTGAAACTGCCTGGAAAAATTAAAATCATTGTATAGCAGTTTAGATTAATGATTATTTGATTCATTGAACTTAATGCTATAATTACATGCGATAAGAAATGTAAACAAGAGCAATATTTATTAAACACCTGATATTTTCCGCTTCCGGCTTCAAAAAATTAGCGGTAGTAATTGACAATAATAGTTTCAGCTCAAATGGGCAGAGATAACTTCTGATTGCCGGATTCAGATATTTATTTTTGCAGCCTGTAAGGGTAAAAGCAGTTTGATGTATCTTTATATACGGGTAATTGTTAAGGCAGCTTATTATGTATAGAAAAGTATGTTTTTTTCTTCTGCAACTAGTATTCAGTACCTGCGTTTTTTCACAAAACGAACTTAATACAAATGTATTGGGAACCTGGGGACAAGGTAACACCAATACCATCACAATAAACGGTATTTATGCCTATACAAATAGTAGAAGCAGGTTCATATCAGTAGATGTGAGTTT
This sequence comes from uncultured Bacteroidales bacterium, assembly GCA_903822525.1. Taxonomy (GTDB): domain Bacteria; phylum Bacteroidota; class Bacteroidia; order Bacteroidales; family UBA4417; genus UBA4417. The sequence continues at coordinate 879 of CAIJPI010000248.1, forward strand.
GCCGGGCAGTCCGTTGAAAGTGGGAGAAATCACATTAAAGGACGAAATTCTTGGCATTAAAGTAAAAGGAACATACGCGTTTGTTGTGGTTGGTTCCCAGGGGCTCTGTGTGATTGATATCGGCAATCCTGCTTCTCCCAAACTGGTTGGATACACTGATACTCAAGGCTGGGCAAGAGGAATTGAAATAGTTGGAGATTATGCGTATGTAGCTGATAATGATTTTGGTATCCTGATTTTTGATATCAGCAATCCACTTGCCCCATTGCTTAAAGGTTCGTACGATACACCCGGATATGCCTACCAGGTTAAAGTGCAGGGGGATTTCGCTTATGTTGCCGATCATAATAAAGGTATTCGGATTATTAATATCAGCAATCCTTCTTCCCCGGTCGAAACCGGGTTTTATTATATCGGTGAGTATGAGGAGATGGATGGAATAGAAGTAGCCGGAAACCTCCTTTACATTCCTTTCGTGGATGGCCTGATCATAGCTGATATCAGCGATAAAACGCAGCCTGCCCTGGTTGGTGCCTGGTATAAACCCATCATTCATGGTAATAGCATTGAATTAAATGGCGAGTATGCATTTTTAAATTGCGGCTCCGATAATTCCCGGGTATTTGATATAAGTAACCCGGCCAATCCTCAGGTAGTTGGTTTTATACCATCTGCCACTTCCATTTCTTTCAGCGGGGAGTTTGCTTTTGTTCCCGGGATGAAGATTTTCAATATCAGTGATCCGGCTCATGTGGTAACTGTAAGTTCATTGAGTTTTTATGGCCATGTGTATGGGATTGCAGTCAGCGATACCCTGGCTTACCTTGCCGATTGGGTAGGAGGCCTTCATATTGTTGATTGTAGCAACCCTGACAACCTTCAGGAGATTGGTTCATTCACCATACCGTATTCGGCTCAGAATATTGCCGTAAGTGACAATTATGCATTTGTGGCAGCTGCTGATTCTGGTCTGAGGATTATCGATGTCAGCAACCCTTATTCCCCTTTTGGGGTATCGCATTATATTACTCAGGGTAAAGCTTTGGATGTTACCCTGAACGGGAATTATGCGTATGTAGCATATGGCAATTCCGGAGTCAGGATACTTGATATCAGCAATCCGTCGGCTCCGTTTGAAGCAGGCTTCTTTGATACACAGGGACAGGCCTCTGATGTTGAAATCAGGGGAAGTCTCGCCTATATAGCTGATGGAACAGACGGAATCCGGATTGTCGATATCAGCAATCCTGCTTTCCCGGTCGAAATCGGGTATTATGATACTCCGGGTGTATCCTTTGGACTTGCATTTAAAGACAATTATTTAATTGTAGCCGATGGAAGCGGAAGTATCCTCATTCTGGATATTACTATCCCGGCATCGCTCCATTTGGTATGGTCCTATAACGAATACGAATACTATTATGGTGTAAGTATTTCGGGTCGATACGCCTGTTTTAAAACACTTTATAACGGCCTAACCATTTTTGATATTAATGATCTAAATAATCCGGTTAAAATGGGGTCATATATGAAGGGTGGGAAACTGGCTTTAGCAATAAGCGGAGGAAAATATTTTGTGGAGGAGAATGGCGGGTTCACTATATTAAAAGTTGAATTGCCATTTGGGATAGCTGAAAGCAATTTGCCAACAAACATCCTAAATCCTTTTTACAATGAATCAGGTGTCCATTTTTCTTTAATACATGGCAGCCGGGTAATTTTAACTCTCTACGACGCTACTGGTAAGGAGGTTGGAATACTGGCAGATAAAAAACTTCCTTCCGGGGAATGTCTCATTCCTTTGGATGGGAGAAAATGGAGCGGAGGCATATATCTTTATAAACTTCAAGCCGGAGGTTCGGCGTATACTGGGAAAATTGTGAAGCCATAAGCCTTTGAATTTTGGTTTTTCATTTCAGAATAGCCACTTCTAAACTATAAATCACAATATAAGAATACTACTGATTCTCCTATTAGCCTTATATTCAGCCTGTATTTCACGTTTTAAATTGTAAATTCTTTCAGAGAATAGTTTCGGGCTGATTAATATATTGTTGCGTAAAAATAATTTCTTACCTTTGCACCCCATTTTAGCAGGGTGATATTTAGTTTTTACCGGTACACTGAGTGTTGCATCTGACTACAAATCAACCTAATGTTAAACCGGCCGAACCGGAAGGCCACATTTAGATTATAATTATGAGTAACGACGTTAATGTTAACGACGAATTAAACAATGTTGAAGAAACAGCTGAAGTTACAGCAAATGAAGCAGTTGAAACGCCAGTTTCAGAAGTAGAAGCTTCAGTTGAAGAAGTTGCTGCAGAGGTAGAACCAGTTGTTGAAGAAGTAGTTGCAGAAGTTGAAACAGCAGTTGAACCAGTTGCTGAAGAAGTAGTTGCAGAAGTTGAAACAGCAGTTGAACCAGTTGCTGAAGAAGTAGTTGCAGAAGTTGAAACCGCAGTTGAACCAGTAGCAGAAGAAGTAGTTGCAGAAGTTGAAGCAGAAGTTCCCGCAGTAGTGGAAGTTGTTGCAGAAGCTCCAAAAGCACCTGAACTCCCGATGGAACCTGTTGAATTTGACTGGAATGCTATCGGAAAGAAACACGAAGCTTATGCTCCGGCTGACCGCAAGCGTTTAGAAGATATTTATGACAAAACCCTTAGCTCCATCGGCGACCACGAAGTACTCGAAGGTCTGGTTGTTGGACTTACCAGCCGCGAGGTTGTTGTAAACATCGGATTTAAATCGGATGGTGTAATTCCAGTATCGGAAGTACGTTACAACCCTGATCTTCGCATCGGCGATAAAATCGAGGTATATGTCGAAAATCAGGAAGATATGGGTGGACAGCTTCAGCTTTCACACAAAAAAGCCCGTATTCTTCGTTCATGGGAGCGCGTTAACACCGCTTTCGAAACACAGGAAATTATCAATGGTTTTGTTAAATGCCGCACCAAAGGTGGACTTATTGTCGACATATTCGGTATTGAAGCATTCCTTCCAGGATCACAGATTGACGTTAAGCCTATCCGCGACTACGATCAGTATGTTGAGAAAGTTATGGAATTCAAAATCGTTAAGATCAACCACGAATACAAAAATGTGGTTGTTTCGCACAAAGCACTTATTGAAGACGAACTGGAAGCACAGAAGATCGAAATTATTTCGAAACTCGAAAAAGGCCAGGTTCTTGAAGGAATCGTTAAAAATATCACCTCCTACGGTGTATTTATCGACCTTGGCGGTGTTGACGGACTTATCCATATCACTGACCTTTCATGGGGACGTATTAACCATCCTGAAGAAATCGTTCAGCTTGACCAGAGAATCAATGTTGTTATCCTCGATTTCGACGAAAACAAAAAACGTATTGCCCTTGGTCTTAAACAACTCAGCGCGCATCCATGGGATTCGCTTCGCGAAGACCTCAAGGTTGGCGACAAAATTAAAGGCCGCGTAGTTGTTATTGCTGACTACGGTGCATTTGTTGAAATCGCTCCTGGTGTTGAAGGTTTGATTCACGTTTCAGAAATGTCGTGGAGCCAGCACCTGCGTACTGCCCAGGATTTCCTCAGAGTAAATGATGAAGTTGAAGCAGTTGTTCTGACACTTGACCGCGAAGACCGCAAAATGTCACTTGGTATCAAACAGCTTATTCCTGATCCATGGACTGACATCGTTGCAAAATACCCAGGCAGTTCACGCCACACCGCTACCGTTCGTAACTTTACCAATTTCGGTATTTTTGTTGAACTCGAAGAAGGTGTTGACGGACTTATCCACATCAGCGACCTGTCGTGGAGCAAGAAAATCAAACATCCTGCTGAATTCACCAAAATTGGCGAAACTATCGATGTAGTTGTACTGGATGTTGATGTTGAAAACCGCCGTTTGAGCTTAGGCCACAAACAACTCGAAGAAAATCCATGGGATGTTTTCGAAAGCATTTTCACCACCGGATCCGTTCATAAAGGTACTGTTGTAAGTTCATCCGATAAGGGTGTTGTTGTAGCTCTGCCATACGGTGTTGAAGGTTTTGCTCCTACACGTCATGCACAAAAAGAAGACGGTTCAAATCTGCAGGTTGATGAAGCCCAGGATTTCAAAGTAATCGAATTCTCGAAAGAAAATAAGAAAATTATTCTTTCACATGCTAAGATGTACCAGGAAGCTAAAGCAGCCGAAAGGGCCAAAGAAGACAAGAAAGAGGAAAGCGCTGAAATGACTACCAAACGCGCCGTGAAGAAAATCAAGGACAACCTTGAAAAAACCACCCTCGGTGACCTCGATGCGCTCTCAAATCTGAAAGCCGCAATGGAAAAGAAAGAAGAAGAAGATAGTAAAAAATAAGCTTCTGCTTTTTGATCACATATTTCAAGCCGGTATAGTTTAATACTTACCGGCTTGTTTTTTTTATATTTTTGCTAACTGGGAAAGTGTAAAGTATTGACTATTTTAAGTCAATAACTAATTTTGAAAAAACATTGATTTATTTTAACTGGCCCCAAAATCCGAAATCCGAATTCCCACATCCCACATCCAACATCATACATCTAAAATGCTTCCCTTTAACCTCACCATTCTTGGCAGCAGTTCGGCCACACCTACTTCGGACCGCAATCCTACGGCGCAGTTGCTTAGCCATGGCGAAAAATTGTTTCTGATTGATTGTGGCGAAGGTTCCCAGGTATCGCTCAGGCGCATGCATATTCATTTTCAGCGTATCAAACACATTTTTATCAGCCATTTGCATGGGGATCATTTTTATGGACTTATAGGCCTGATCTCCTCGATGCACCTGTTGGGGCGCACCAAGCCCTTGCATGTATACGGACCGCCCATGCTAAAAGAAATCCTTGACCAGCAGTTACAGGCGTCACTTACCACGCTGCTCTACACCCTGGAGTTTCATCCTACACAGGCAGCCACAGAGGAAATTCTTTTTGAGGATGAGCTAATTAGCGTCAGCAGTTTTCCTATGTTGCACAGGATACCTACAACTGGTTTTATTTTTCGAGAAAAGCCTTTCGAACGCAAAATTCGCAAGGATGTATTTGCCTTGTTGAACATACCCGTTCATGTTATTTCAAAGATTAAGGCGGGTGAAGATTATGTTGCAGCCGATGGTACCGTTCACCCGAACCTGAGTATAACTATGGAATCGCCTTTGCCGCGGACGTATGCCTTTTGCTCGGATACTGCTTATTTTGAAGATATTATTCCTATCGTTCAGGGTGCCGACCTGCTGTACCACGAAACAACTTTTATGAATAACCGGGAAGCAAATGCTGCCGAGAAGTTTCATTCCACCACAGGGCAGGCAGCAACTATAGCTGTAAAAGCAGCAGTAAAGAAGTTGCTTATCGGACACTTTTCGGCGCGTTACGATGATCTCCAACCCTTGCTGGATGAAGCACGAACTGTATTTCCTGCTACTGATTTAGCAGTTGACGGCTGTATTTTTGAGATTTAGAAAAGTTAAAGTCGGGAATGGATTTTTTATTCTGTTGTGACAGCATAAATCATATCCAGTAAACCACCCGAGAATTTATCGCCGCTGAGTTCCCAGAACATTACCCCTCCAAGGTTCCGGTTCTTAGCATATTTTGTTTTATAATATACCGATTGTATATTATCGAATGTGGCAAAAGTCCGAGTTGATCGGTTATAAGCATAAGGCGCTTTGGCAATGCTATCCCAATACATCTGATATCCTGATTTTGGACCCAGTTTTTCATCAAAGTCCTTGAAATTCAAATACCCGCTGAATTTTCCTTTCTGATACAGACCATTGTTTGTAGGTGGTACCCCGTTGTATAAACGTGCATAAAATGTAAGCCCTATTACCACTTTCTGCATAGGAACACCAATCGAATCAAGGTATTTAATGCTATAATCCGTCGATTCATTCTGTTCAGCAGTGGAATATAATGAGGTAAGATGGCCGGTGCGCCTGCTGTACCCGTTTACCAGGTCGTAGGTCATCATATTTACATAATTTACTTGAGGCATAACCTTTTCCCATTCAACTGATTTGGCCAGAAAATCGCTAAATCCACCTGCTGCAAAACTTATTTCATAGTCAGGACCTAAAGCATTGCGCAACTCTTGTATCAATAATGTAAAATTTTTCCTGTCTTCCGGCAGAAATTGATGCCCCGGCACCGATTCTATTGATGGGTATTCCCAGTCGAGGTCAATTCCATCTGTATTATAGGTTTTTAATAACTTTAAGGCTGATAGTGCAAATTTCTCACGGCCTTGTTGCGTATTAAAAACTGCACTGCAGGTCGGGCAGCCTCCCCATCCTCCCAGGGAGAGAATGATTTTAAGTTTAGGAAAGCTCTGTTTTTGAGCAACGAGCCTGGTAATGGCAAGGCTGTCGTTAGCATTGTCTACCACAAGTTCATTGCCTTTCAGGTGCAGAAAGCTGTAAATAATGTGGGTAAGCTGTCCGGTTTTATAGCTGGTTATATCGCTTCCATCGCCCATATAATAGGCAATAATGGCAATAGGCTTTTTGGCTTCAGGCTGGCAATTTGCCGGTTTGCCTGCAAGTAAAGAAATGATAGCCACTGTGATGGTTGATAGTCTGTATATAATAATGTGCCGCATATTGTAATAATTTGTTTCTAATGATAAAACCTTCCTGCTCACTCAGCGGGATGATTGTATAACGTTATGTATTCAAAGCTATTGGTGGTCCATTTTATAAATTTTAAGAAATCCTCCCACTTCACTATTATCGAAGCTGTATTTATACAGGGATGAAAACTTATAGTTTTGCTTTCAAGAAGATTGTGATCGAGGAAAACATGAACATGATGTTCTGAGTCGTTTATAAGTCCGAATGGAGTCACCGATCCGGGGGTTACCCCAAGGTATTTCATCATCCGCTGATCGGAAGCAAAAGACAACTTGCCCTGTTTTAATTGCTTTTCCAGTTCATGAATATCCATTTGCTGTGTATGTTTCAGAATAACCAGGTAATGCTTATTGCCTTTGTGGTTCCTGAAAAACAGGTTCTTGCAATGTGTTGCATCCAGGTCCTTCCAGTATTTCATGGCTTCGTCGATGGTGGGTGCAGCAGGATGTTCGTAATATTCAAACGGTATTCCGAGATCGGAGAGGAGAAGGTATAGTTTTGGGTCGCCGTTCATGGTAAAGGTTGGGATTGAAGGGGTTCAAAGGTTCAAAAGTTCAAAGGTTCAAGTGCTTCGCGTTCAAATGCTTCGCGTTCAAGGGTTCAAAT
>CAIJPI010000249.1 GCA_903822525.1 uncultured Bacteroidales bacterium
AATCGAAATAGCTGTCACCCCCTGGTATTTCAATTTTATATCCGAAAACTTTCCGCCATGATGAACTATAAAATCACTCTTAATTCCCTTGGAGGTGTTATGATAAACAAGGTCGATATTATTGTAAAGGTCCTTGTATGCCAGTGAGCCGAAAGTAGAGATATCTGTTTTCCAGGCCGAAGCATCGTTACCCTTGAAAAAACTGGCTTTTGAAGTCATCGGATCTCTTTCTTCGAAGACAGTACCGGGATTGCTGTTCTCAAAATCAATTCTCAGGTTCAGAACAGTATTGTTGTCGCTGTCCTGCTCCTTATGCCCCGACGCAAACTGGTGCACCAAATAGGTGTCGAAAAAGAAAGTGCTGGAGGAAGCCGTTTTCAGGCAATACTTTGATCCGTTAGGATACTGCCCCTGGTTTTTCGTAAACCACGAAGGGAAGGTAATGGAGTGATTCTCTGCTTTTAAGCTGAAGGTTGAAAAAGTGAACGAAATTAAAATAAGTAAAAGTATCCTGAACCTGAGAGCCCGCCAAAACATATTATAAAGTTTGATTATAGTAAAATGCAAAACTACATTTTTTTGGTCGTTCCCCGGTTTAAAAAACAAGTTTTCTGGTTAAATTGAGGAAGAATATTACACAATGCGTTTTGTTTTACTTTGGTTGTTACGGAAGGGTAATGAGCAGAAGATTTTGAATTGAGTATGGAAGCGCGAAATTGAAAATGCAGAATCATAAAAGTTTAAATCAGGTAATAGCTATTCTTTTTTGTTTTATTTTTGACCACTTGGTTAAATCATTTGGTTAAACCTGGGTAGAAGATAAAACATGCCATGACAATAGCTGGTGAGAATACCGAAAAACAAATACTTATTGCAGCCCGTGATGTTTTTATTGCCAAAGGGTACGAAGGTGCCCGTATGCAGGAGATTGCAGATCAGGCCGGAATAAACAAGGCATTGCTGCATTATTATTTCCGCAGCAAGGAAAATTTGTTTGATGCGGTCTTCAGCGAAGTAGCAACGCATCTTTTTCCTGCCATGAAGCAACTCCTTGAAGCTGACCTGGGATTAACTGAAAAGATCACTTTTTTTGTAAAGATTTACCTGCAGGCGTTGCACGAAAATCCTTATATCCCGGCCTTTGTGATAAATACCCTGAATTCAAATCCCGAGCGTTTTCTGAAATACATTAAAAAATCAGGGATCAATCCTAAGGGTCTTCAGCAGCAAATTGAGGCCGAAGCTGCCCGGGGACTGATCAGGAAGGTAAAAGCCGAACATTTGCTTGTAAACATCATAGCCATGTGTTTGTTCCCTTTTATAGCCCGCCCTATTGTGCAAAACATTTTTGACATGAAAGACGAGGAATATCTCCTGTATTTACAGGACCGGCAAGCCGAAATTATAGATTTTGTACTTAAATCCATTGCAGTATGATAAACAGAGCCTTTTTACTTTGTTTCCTGATTGTAGCCTTCATGAATGCCAGGGCTCAGCAGCCTTCGCTTACGCTTGATAACTGCCTCGAAGCAGCCATGAAACACCATCCGCTTTCGGGACAAAACGCAATATATGCTCAGGCCACCGGTTTGCAGCAGCAAAATATCGATAACGGAAAACTTCCGCAACTTAATGTTAACGGGCAGGCTACATACCAGAATGAAGTGATAAATCTTCCCTTCAAGGTTCCCGGGGTGGCATCACCCGAAGTCCCTAAAGCGCAGTACAAACTGTCGGTCGATGCCAGCCAGCTGATTTACGACGGAGGATCCATCGAAGCGCAGCATTCGCTCGAAGATTACAGCCGTCAGATAAACCAGATGAATAACAATGCCGAACTGTATAAAATGCGTGAACGCATTAATCAATTGTATTTCAGCATATTGCTTTCGGACCTTAACAAAGATGTGATCAGCAACACCATTACTGATCTGACGACAAGGCTTATCAAGGTAAAATCCCTGGTGAAAGAAGGCGTATCGCTTCCATCGGCTGCCGAAGTGCTGCAGGCTGAAATACTGAAAGCAGGTCAGCGCCTGCTGGAAGCCAGAACACAGAAACGGGCTTTGGTAAATACCATGGAGGTACTCACCGGGTCCGAAATTGAGGAAAATGCAATTTTTACCGAGCCAGGCTTTAATGTGAATCTTTCGGTGTACTCTAACCTGCGGCCCGAGTTTGGCGTTTTCGGATTAATGCAGCAAAAGCTTGAAGCTACCAAAAAACTATCTGTTGCAAAGGATTTGCCTAAAGTATATGGATTTGGAACAGCAGGATATGGAAACCCGGGATATAATGTTTTTAAGGAAGGGTCTGATTTTTTCTGTACTGTTGGTGCCAAGGTCTCATGGAATTTCTGGAACTGGCATCAGACGGATCGTGAAAAACAAATACTGGATCTGAACAGCCGTATCATCGAAAACCAGAAGAATGCTTACGATCAGGCCAACAGGTCGCAGGTACAGCAATTCCTGGCTGACGTGGTTAAGGCAGATGAACTCTTAAAATCGGACGACGAAATTATTACTCTCCGCAAATCAATAACACAATCGGCAGCTTCGCAGCTCGAAAACGGAACCTTCACCGCAACCGAATTTGTTACCGAACAGCTTGCCGAAGAACAGGCCCTGCTGACGAAAAATCTGCATAAGATTCAGTTGCTCCAATCGAAGGCTATGTATAAAGCGGCTACGGGAGGATTATAAGGTTTATGGACGGAATAAATATAAAAATTGGTTGAAATCAGGATTTACAAGCAAGGAATAAGTGAAGACGCCGAAAATTCTGTTCCTTTCGAAAATTGTCTGAAAAAAGCTTAGTCTGAAAAAAGAAATTTCAAAAATAACACACCAACAAATTATACTTAAATACCACACACCATGGCAAATGCACGCAATGTATTGATAATGATATCTTTGGTATGGTTATCAGCCTGTAAAAACAATAACAACCTGAGTGATGCTTATGGTAACTTCGAAGCCATACAGGTAACCGTTTCGGCCGAAAGTGCCGGCAGGATCCACAACTTTGAAATAGAAGAAGGCTCGCAGCCAGATTCAGGTTTGATAGTGGCACGGATTGATACCACAGATTTATACCTGAAAAAATTACAATTGCTGGCGCAGAAGAATGCCGTTTCGGTTAAAAGAAGCAGTGTGGCAAGCCAGGTGGAGGTTCAACAGCAGCAAAAGGCAAATCTGCTGGTGGAGAAAAACCGTATTACCAAACTTATAGCCGATAAAGCGGCTACTCCAAAACAGCTCGATGATCTTAACGGGGCTATCGAACTCGTTGATAAGCAGGTTGCATCCATAAACACCCAAAATACAGGCATTGCCGAGGAGATGGAAATCATCGACAGGCAGATAGCCCAGGTAAACGAATCGATTCGCAAGTGTTATATCCGCAACCCGGTTAAAGGAACTGTCCTGAGTAAATATGCCGAAGCCGGCGAGTTTGCAGCTCCTGGTCGGGCGCTTTATAAAATTGCCGATCTTAGCGTGATGGAACTCAAGGTGTATGTATCGGGCACCCAACTTCCGGTTATTAAACAAGGTCAGCAGGTTGAAGTGCTGATTGATGCCGATAAAAAAACAAACCGTAAATTAAGCGGAGTAATAAGCTGGATATCGCCAAGGGCGGAATTTACCCCTAAAATTATCCAAACCAAGGAGGAGCGTGTTAACCTCGTGTATGGGGTAAAGATCAGGGTTCCGAATGATGGCAGCCTGAAAATAGCCATGCCGGCTGAGGTTAATTTTACAGCAAAAAGCGAATAATTCAAACCAATTATAATTCAATCAAGTTCAACCAAATCCTGAAAACAATGAAAATTCTACTTACAGCAGCATTACTCGTTATTTCGATGTCATTTGCCAACTCAGTTAAGGCCCAGGGAAAGCCCGACAAAATTGTAGGATACTATTTGACCTATGATGATGAGACTGGCGCAGAAAAATCGCAGGTCCAGATTTTTAAAAGCACAAACGGCAAATATTACGGAAAAATCGTCTGGCTGAAGGAACCTAATAAAAATGGCAAACCTAAAGTTGATGATAAAAATCCTGAGGTTAAATTGCAAAACCGTCCGGTAATGAACCTCGAAATTCTGAAGGGCTTCAGCTTTGATAAGTCGAGTGAGGAGTGGAATGACGGCTCCATTTATAATCCTGCAAGCGGGAAAACATACAGCTGTTATATCAACTTTGAGTCGGCCAATAAAATTAAAATCAGAGGTTTCATCGGGGCCTCCTGGATGGGCCTGGGCAAAACTGCCTACTGGACCAAAGAAGCTGCTTTACGCAAATAAGTTTAAAAGGGGTTGGGAGTTAAGGTTTGGGGCTTAGGGTTTAAAATTGCTACCTGGCAATTACCTGACGAAAAACCGAAAGTTAACCGGTTGCGGGAATTTATTTTTCTTTCCTGATGGAGCTCTTTATCCGGACTCCCAACTCTATTTCATTGTATCAATAGCGGTAAATGCCTACAAACATTTCAATTCAGGCCAGCCACATAACCAAGCGTTATGGTGATAAACTTGCGCTTGACGATATATCGTTCGATGTAAAAAAGGGCGAATTGTTCGGTTTTATCGGGCCCGACGGAGCCGGTAAAACAACTTTGTTCCGTATCATTACTACTCTGCTGTTGCCCGACAACGGCTCACTTCTGGTTGAAGGACTTGATAGTGATAAAGACTATGTTAAGCTGCGTAAAATCCTGGGGTATATGCCCGGTCGGTTTTCGTTGTACCAGGATCTGACTGTTGAGGAAAACCTGCGCTTTTTTGCAGGTATTTTTCACACTACGCCCGAAGCAAATTATGAGCTGGTGAAAGATATCTACAGCCATATCGAGCCATTCAAAAAACGCAAAGCCGGAAAGCTCTCGGGAGGCATGAAACAGAAACTCGCCTTATCGTGCGCTCTTATCCATAAACCTGAAGTGCTTGTTCTGGATGAACCTACAACAGGAGTGGATGCCGTTTCGCGAATCGAATTCTGGGAAATGCTCGATAAACTCCGGATGAGCGGGATAACTATTATTGTTTCGACGCCTTATATGGATGAGGCATCGCGCTGCGACCGTGTTGCGCTTATACAAAACGGTAAAATCATGAGTATCGATACTCCAGATGCCATCCGCAGAAACTACGGCCGGGCTTTATGGGCTGTTAAGGCTGATGATATCTACAATCTGCTTACCGACCTGAGGCTGTTTAAAGCTACCAGGACAGCTTTTCCTTTCGGGGAGCACATTCACCTGTCGTTGACCAGCGATTCGGTTACGCCTTCCGAAATTGCCTCCTACCTTAAGGATACCGGCCACCGCAATGTTCAGATTACCCGGATTGAACCTTCCATCGAAGATTGTTTTATGGAAATGATGCAAAAGGTGTAAATAGTGAATAATGAATAGATAGTGAAGGAACCGTGCATTTCAACAAGCATTAAACCTTCCAACATAATAATCCAAATATCTGTAAACCTGTAACATTTCTAACTCTTCAAACCATTCAAACCCTTCAAACTCTTCAAACCCTTTCAACTCATGCCCATCATCGAAGTAGAAAACCTCGTTAAAAAGTTCGGCAGTTTTGTTGCCAACGATAATCTGACTTTTTCGGTCGAAGCAGGGGAAATCTATGGTTTCCTGGGGGCTAATGGAGCCGGTAAGACTACTGCAATGAAAATTCTGTGCGGATTGTCTTCACCCACATCAGGAAAAGTAATGGTTGCCGGGTATGATGTTGCGAAGCAGTCGGAAATGGTGAAGCAACGGATTGGGTATATGAGCCAGCGCTTTTCACTTTTCGAGGATTTGTCGGTATGGGAGAATTTCCAGTTTTTCGGAGGCATTTACGGATTATCGAAAGCAAAAATTAAAGAGAGAACATCGGAATTATTGGGCAGGCTGGGGCTCGAAAGCGAGAAAAATCAAATTCTGGGTTCCCTGCCGCTGGGATGGAAACAGAAGCTCGCTTTTTCGGTGTCTATTATCCATCAGCCCTCCATTGTTTTTCTCGACGAGCCAACCGGTGGGGTTGATCCCATAACACGGCGACAGTTCTGGGAAATCATATACGAAACGGCCAGCCAGGGAATAACCGTCTTTGTTACCACGCATTACATGGACGAAGCCGAGTATTGCCAGCGTGTCAGCATCATGGCCGACGGTCGCATTGTTGCCCTCGACACCCCGGCAAACCTGAAAGCAAAATACAATGCAGCTAACATTGAAGAGGTTTTTCTGAAAATAGCGAGAAATTAATAAGGATTTAGGGGTTAGGTTTTGGGGGTTAGGGAAACCAGCACATAGCACTAAGCACATAGCGCTAAGCACATAGCACTCAACACATAGCACTAAGCACATAGCACTAAGCACATAGCACAAAAAATGAGAGGTTTTATCATCAAAGAGTTTTACCACATCTTCCGCGACATCCGTTCGATGGTTGTGCTTTTCGGCATGCCTGTGATTCAGGTTTTGCTCTTTGGCTTTGCTCTATCTACGGAAGTGAAAAATGCTCCCGTAGCTATTATTGATCATTCCAACGACCAGGTTACACGCGCCATCACATCAAAACTGCTTTCGTCGGGGTTTTTTATTCTTGCCGACCAGGTGCCGGGAGAGGATCATATCGAAGAGGTTTTCAGGCATGGTAAAGTAAAAGAAGTCATAATCTTTGAAAGTGATTTTGCAACAAAACTCGAAAAAGACCGGCAGGCAGGCATTCAGGTAATAGCCGATGCCAGCGATCCGAATACGGCAAATCTTTTGGTTAGTTATACCTCCGCCATTGTAAGTGATTACCAGCAGGAATACCTCAAAGGTATGTCGCTGCCGGTAACTGTTAAAACGGAAACGCAGATGATGTACAACCCAGCACTGAAAAGTATTTTTATGTTTGTGCCTGGTGTAATCACCATACTGCTGATGCTTATCACAGCCATGATGACATCCATTTCGATAGCTAAAGAAAATGAAATGGGCACCATGGAAATTTTGCTGGTATCGCCAATGCGTCCCATACAGATTATTGCAGGGAAAGTGCTTCCGTATGTTTTACTTGCTTTTGTAAACGCTTTAATCATTCTGCTGCTTAGTTACTTTGTGCTGGGGATGCCGGTAAAAGGAAACCTGCTGCTTTTACTGGCCGAAAGCCTGTTGTTTATTGTTATGGCATTGTCACTGGGCATATTTATCTCAACCGTAAGCAAGAGCCAGCAAATGGCTATGATGCTTTCGATGTTTGCCCTAATGCTGCCTACCATTCTGTTAAGCGGATTTATTTTCCCTATCGAAAACATGCCTCTTCCTTTGCAGGTAATCAGTAATCTGATGCCGCCCCGCTGGTTTATTATTATAGTAAAATCGATAATGATCAAAGGACTTGGCTTTCATTACATCTGGAAAGAAACACTGATAATTGCAGGCATGGCTCTGTTTTTTATTGCGCTGAGTATTAAGAAATTTAAGGTGAGATTGGGTTGAGGGGATTGAATTATTCAATGTACCTGTTATAAGATGTAATTAATACAAACTGCCAATAACCCCCAAACCCTTCAAACATTTTAAACCCTTCAAACATTTATACCCTGATACCCTGATACCCTGAAACCCTGAAACTTTGCAACCCTGAAACATCAATCTCATCAATCCTTTCAATCTTCACAATCCGTTGAAAACCATCCTCTACATCCTTCAAAAAGAATTCCGGCAGATTTTCCGAAACAAATCCATGCTGCCTGTTATTTTTGTAATTCCGGTAATTCAGTTGCTGATACTGGCATTTGCCGTGACGTTTGAGATTAAGAATATTAACCTGGTAATTGTTGATCAGGATCATTCGGTGGCATCGCGGCAACTGGTTTCGAAGTTTACGGCTCCTGCATTTTATCATATAAAAGCGTATGCTGATACTTACGCCGAAGCCGAGGAACAACTTAAAACCGGCAAAGCGCACCAGATACTTATTATCCCGCAACGGTTCGGTAGCGACCTTCAGAAGGAAACCAAAGCATCTGTTCAGCTGATTACGAATGCTATCGACGGTAGCGCTGCTGCCATTATGAATGCCTATGGGAATTCGATAATTGCGGATTACAACCAGGATATTATTGTTGATATGACGGGAGGCATCGAAATGAAACAGCCGTTCAATATCAGGTATTCATACTGGTTTAACCCCGAACTGGACTACAAAACCTATATGGTTCCCGGAATTCTGGTGCTGCTGGTTACTATTATCGGCATGTTTCTTTCATCCATGAACGTGGTGCGTGAAAAAGAAATGGGTACCATTGAGCAAATTAATGTTTCGCCTGTAAAAAAACACCAGTTTGTAATAGGCAAATTATTACCGTTCTGGTTTATTGCCATTTTCGAACTTGCTTTCGGACTGCTGCTGGCGCGTATTGTTTTCGGCATTCCGATCATTGGAAGCCTGTGGCTGATCTTCGGCGTGGCTTCGGTGTATTTGCTGGCTGTGCTGGGTATAGGGCTTTTTATTTCCACGCTCGTGGAAACCCAGCAGCAGGCTATGTTCCTGGCCTGGTTTTTTGCCGTAGTATTTATTATGATGAGCGGCTTGTTTACCCCGACCGACAGTATGCCCGAATGGGCTCAGCAAGTTAATAGTATTAACCCGATAGCCTATTTTATTAAAATGATGCGTATGATTATGCTTAAAGGCTCGCAGTTTCAGGATATTCTGAAACCATTTATAGCTATTGTAATTTATGCGGTTATATCACTTACGCTGTCGGTGTGGAGGTACAGAAAGGTGGCGGGTTAACAGTTTTTTGTGGCCTTACAATCATCCTTCTCCGATTTTCAGATAACAAGGATTTTCAATAACACTATGCTAAGGGGGTTATCCGTTGTATTCGGATTTGATTTGAATTTCCTGTTACGCAAGGTGAACAAGGGCAAGGAGGGGCAAATTAATAGTAAATATATTGAGTTCGGTGCTCCTGACTGTAATTGATTGAATCGTAAGACATTGAAGTAATTTTAGTTGTAGGTTTTCCTGAGTCATTATATGTATATGCATGCGACAAATATATAGGCCCTTCAATTATTACATAGTCTGTTTCGGTTAAAGGATTGTTATAGCCCGATAAATATGTAGCCTCAATTGAATATGGATCATCAACAGATTCAACAGGGGTTGATTTATTGTCAAAAGTAGTATACTCATACCGCTCTAATAAAGAATCTGAGGTATCGTATTTCGCTATCCGGGTAACATTTTTATACTCATCGTACGAATAATTGGTCCTCCAATTAAGATCAACAGCCCGGTGGTAATTTACCTGAGTGATCCTATTCCCGGTATATACATAATCGACGTCTTCATACTGTGCCGGGTTGCTGCCATGGGATAAAGTGATATGAGCCGAAATATATTTACCATCCGGCCCCAGAGAATAATTAACTAATGTATTGGAATAATAGGCTGCAGGAAGCCGCTCGTTGACTGAGGTTATTTGCCCTGAAGAATTCCTTTCGAATGTCAGAGTCTGTATGGTGTTGAAAACTGAAAGCTGACGGGTAATAGTTTTTACCCTGCCACTTCCGTCATATTCAAATTTTATAGTATCCGCGTTAACGGAACCTGGATTATGTACTATCCTGAAAATCTTACCACTAAGGGAAATACCTGATTCCTCTTTTGAGCATGACCAGAACAGCCCAGCTATAAAAAGAAATATCCACAGACTCCTGATAATGCGCATCGCAGCCGGTTTTTTATGAAGGACAACTATATTCATATTTAAATGCACTCTTTTTTAACCGAAATGTATACGGCAAATAACCAATTAAGTAAGGAATAAACATGGCAGCGAATGTAGAAAGATTTCTTCATTCGATATATGTGATTCTTAAATATTGCTCTCCATATAAGGCAT
Organism: uncultured Bacteroidales bacterium; assembly: GCA_903822525.1. Lineage (GTDB taxonomy): Bacteria > Bacteroidota > Bacteroidia > Bacteroidales > UBA4417 > UBA4417. The sequence continues at coordinate 9,915 of CAIJPI010000249.1, forward strand.
TAAAAAGCAGGGTAGTTTAATATAATTCTTATCTGTTTCTAGTTGGGATGCATCATGAAGTCATGCTTTGACTAATTGGGACAATGCTTATCTTTGGGCCAGCTTTTACAGTCAAGCCATTAGTTTAAAAAGTATATTCTGAAATTCCGATCCACCACCGGCTACCCGATCATCTACCTTCTGATTATTTCAGCAGTGGTACGTGCCGTGATGGCTACCGGTTTCTGCCTTGGGAATGACGAAGCATACTATTACACCTATGCCTTGTACCCGGCGCTCAGCCATTTCGATCATCCGCCCATGGTGGGATGGGTGATACAGTTGTTCAGCCTGAATCTGCATTTCGGCAGCGAGTTCTTTATACGCCTGGCTGCCGTGGTGGCCGGAACAGTAAATACCTGGCTAATGTTTTGCATCGGCAGGCAACTCCGCGATGAGCTTACAGGCTGGCACGCGGCCCTGCTTTACACGGCTTCCGTTTACGGTTTTGTGATTGCCGGCGTTTTTATATTGCCCGATGCCCCTCAGAGTGTTTTCTGGCTGGCTGCGGTTTTGTTTTTACTGAAAGCCTTCGGCGGCGAATTGGATTCGGCAGCGAAACGTAATTTCCTGCTGGCATCGGTGATGATGGGGCTGGCATTTTTAAGTAAATATACCACAGCATACCTTTGGCTTGGAATGCTGATTTATATTCTGGTTTACAACCGCAAATGGCTGATTGCAAAAGTATTTTACCTGGCTCACCTGATAATGGCAGTGCTTTTTCTGCCGGTAATTATCTGGAATGCACAGAATGATTTTGTGAGTTTCCTGTTTCACAGCAGCCGTGTGGAGCCAGCTGCATCAGCATTTACACCGGATTATTTTCTGACTGAAACTCTGGGCGAAGCTTTGTACACCAATCCCGTAATCCTGGTGTTGATTGTGATTGCTGTTGTTGCATTTTTCAAAGGAAAGTTTAAAAAGGTGAGCTCCGGAATCCGATTATTAATTTGGACCGCATTACCCCTGATCATCACATTTCTGATGGTTTCCGTTTTCAGACGCACCCTGCCTCACTGGAACGGCGCAGGATATATGACTCTCCTGCCCTTGGCGGCCTTATGGCTCAGGAACAGAACAGAAGTAGCTTTCCCGGCAGCAATTAAAGGCTCACTTACGTTTATAGTCTTGCTCTTGGCTGTTTCGGCAACCCAGATTTTAACTGGTTTTATTCCGATCGAAAAGATTACAAAAAAAGCAGGATGGAAAGGTTCAGGGGATTATTCGCTCGAAGTATACGGCTGGAATCAGCTGCGGGATGAATTTATTCCCCTTGCTGCTAAGTATGAGCAGGCAGGGCTGATGCCTGTCAACGCTCCATTGGTAAGCTATCGCTGGTTCCCGGCGGCGAATTACAGCTATTATGCAGCTCGAGGCACAGGCCGATACGTGATGGCCTCAGGCGATACCTCTGCAATACACAAATATGAATGGATCAACCGGTTTCATGGCGGGTTCCGTATCAACAGCGATGCCTGGTATATCACTTCCAGCCGCGATTTCAAATCCCCGCGATCGTTGCCGGATTTGTATTATCAAAAAATAATGCCCCCTGATACCATAAGCGTGTTACGTATGGGGAAACCGGCGTATTATTTCTATGTATACCGGATGAAGAACCTTCAATCGAAACGGAAATAAAAATAAAATTATTTCTTTGGCCACAAAAACACTAAAGCACAAAAGGGAACACAAAGTAAAGGAAGCGCTATTATTACTGGTTTTCAGATATTTAAAGGCATAAAAAAACCGGCTTAAAACCGGTTTTCCTATTTTAGAAGAACAAATAAATGTTATTTATCTTAACTCAAACGATGTTTGTCCTATTTCACGGTCTTCGGTGAAAATATTCACATAATATCGTCCTTTAGCCAGTTCAGGAGTGTTAACAGGGCGTTCGAAATAGGTGCATATATCGGCTGCGTCACCTTCGTAGTTGAGGGTTTCCATAGCCGAGAATTGTAGAGTCTGCCCCAGGAACTGGAAGGTATAAGCAGGCCCACGGGTAAGAATAGTATTGTCGGGACGCGCGATGCGCACAAAAAACCGCTTGTAACCCGGGCTTACCAGTTTGTTTTCGCTAACGGTAAAGCAAACCTTTATTTTATCGGCCCTGGCTGCCTTATCAGTGTCTTTTTCCTTGTCGACGCCCCTTGATTTAAAAGCTACGGCTGATATTTTATATGCCTTAAGTACGGCAGCCCCTGTAATTTTTTCGTTCAGGGCTTCCTTGTCTTTCGACAGATCACTGGTTTTCTGCTGTTCGAGGTTATAGTTGATTTTAATTTTTTCATTTTCAGCTTTCAGTTCACGGTTTACCGTAAACAGCGAATCGATCTGGTGTTCGTACACCTGTGTTATCTCCTGAAGTTGGGCAAGTTTACGCTTTATCACTGCCAGCTCAGCTTTCGAGCCCAGCAGACGCTTGATTTCGTTAGCTTTGATATTAATAATACTGTCGCGCTCGGAAAGGGAGTTGCTAAGTTCGCCATATGAAACTTTCACTCTTTCGTGCTCGGCCAGCAGCGAATCAAGTTGTCCCTGTAACTCAATCTGCAGGCTGTCAGAATTCTTAACCTGGGTTACAACCTCTTTTTTCTGATTAATCAGCATCCAGGCCATCACGGCGATAATGGCCAGCAAAATGCCGATAGTGATCTTATATGCCAGGGTATTAACGGGTTTTTGATCCATATCCGTATGAAAAACAGTTTTATTGCTCAAAGGTAACGAAACATTGTTAAACCTAGTATACTTTGGGTTTCTTTTTATAATGTTATATAAAAACGCCCTGCCGGTTTGAACCGAAAGGGCGTTTTTACTTTTGTTTCGCAGGGACTTGTCAGCAGGAGTATTTACATCCTGCATCTCATGTTTTTAATGACCCGACGAACCAACAACTTTAAACTTATCTCCCGTTTCTTTGATCAGGTTGCGGTAGAAAGGATCGCCGTAACCAGGCTGTTTAATAACTGGAGCAACGTATTTATATCCTGCGGGAACGGCAACAGCTTCCTTGATGTTTCCATCCATGTATTTGGTAAACAGGGAACCGTAGAGTTTTTTCCATTCGTAAACGGTGTTGTTGCCCTGGGTTACCGAAAAATCGGTGAGAAACTGTATGGCTTTTGCCGGGTTGGTGCGGTACATTTCGAGCGCTACTTTATCGATGGCAGGAACCATAGCTACAAAGTTGTTTTCGAGTTCCGACTGTTTCTTCTGAATATCTACAATCATTTCGCTGTAGCGGGTGTAAGCAAAGTTCGAAACCTGGTTAAAAACCCAGAACGCAGCATTATCGCTGTATTCCATCATCGAACCATTACCTACGGCGAAGGTTTCGGGTACTTTGGTCATGCAGGTGTACATGGGTGAGAATACGGTTGAGTAAGTATCATCAACGCCAAACCATAGTATTCCGCCAAGCGGGCTTGGAACATACGGCCTCGACTGAGCTACAAATACAAAACCCGTTTGCTGTGTGCTGATGGCCCGTTCGTTGAAATATTCAACGCCATCCACTTTCCATGTAAGCGGACGCCAGCGAACGATGCAATTATAGGGACCGGCACCAACATCTTTGGTCATATCCAGTTCGGTGCCCTGGAAATAATCGCGCATCAGGCCTATAACTTCCTGGAGAGTGAGTTTATGATCGGGTTTAACGTAAAGGGGCATGCGATTTTTCAGATTCTCACCTTTTATATAATCGAGGTATTTGTCCATGCCTTTGGTAACTTTATTGAAACCGCTCCATACGCGGGCTTCGCAGAAACGCGCACCGCCAAAATCGATGGGAGCATATATGTCGGAGAAACTGAAGTCCTTATCGTCGCCGTTAAAGAGTCCTTTTTCGCGTGCAAAAGTAATAACATCGGGAGCATACAGGCAGTTTTCAGGATCGTTGAGCGGGAAGGTAGTGATACGGGCATGGTTGGCATGGCCCGAAATATATCCGTCGGGGATGCGGATGGCAACCCAAACTGCGCCTTTGTTGTATTTTACTGTGGCACGGCCTTTTTTGTCTTTAACAACAACCGGTTTGCCTTTGGCTACCATCTCCATGATCCACACTTCATTGGGATCGCTGATGGAAAATGATTCGCCTGAGCTTGCATATCCGTATTCAGCCATCAGCGATGTGATCACCTGTATGGCTTCGCGTGCTGTTTTGGAGCGCTGAAGTGCAATGTAAATAAGGCTTCCGTAGTCCATAACGGCAGCAGTGTCGACCAGTTCCTCGCGGCCGCCGAAGGTGGTTTCACCTATAGCTACCTGGTGTTCGTTCATGTTACCGACAACGTTGTAGGTTTGAGCAGCCTGTTTTATTTTACCCATAAATTTACCTGTATCCCATTCGTATACATCCAATAAGGAACCAGCAGGATAAGTAGCTGCAGGCCAGTAGTACAATTCGCCGAAAAGGGTATGCGAATCGGCTGAGTAACTGATCATATTTGACCCATCAACGGTGGCTCCCTTTGTAATCAGGAAATTAGAACAGGCATTGGCCCTGTTGATTGTAAACGCAAATGCAAGGATGAGCGCAAACAGGAAAATTGTTTTTTTCATATTGAGGTATTGAATGTTAATGATTGTTTCGGTGCGGAAAATGAAATTTGGAGGGGTCAAAAATAGCGTAAAAGCTCGATACAATGTCAACTTCAAAGATCATTTTTCAGAAAAACACGTAAAGAGGACAGTTCTCTTTCTTTGCAACTGTTTTTTAATGGAAAAACGGCTTATTCGGGTAATCCAAAATTCCGGGAAACCGGGTATTTGATGTTTTTGGTCCCAGGGGGTCTTATAATTATTCAGATAAATATCACAAAATCATAATTATAGTAATTTAGTGGCGTTTAAACAAGAAACTCTTTTATCAAAAGTATTATGCTCCGCTTTCTGATTCCTGCTATTGCATTGCTGTTTTTAGTTAGTGCGGGTAGTAATTTATCCGGGCAGGAATACCACCCCAAAGTATTGAAGTCTGCGCAAGCCGGCCCAAAGGTGCTTTTCGAAAGCCGGAATGGCTTTAAAATTCCTTCCTCTGGTATTTTACGTATTTTAATTGTGTTTGCCGAATTTGATTATACAAATGGCGGTGATCCGACACCTGCCGGTGGAACTGCCGGATGGCCTTCACATTCATTACCTGCGTGGGCCAACGAACTTACAGATGCTAACCTGCCTGCCGGAGATGCCGAAGGCGTTATGACACGCTACTACCAAATGGCTTCATCCGGCAATTATACCGTACTTGGCGATTACCTGACGGCACCTGATAACGGAGGCATATTTCGTGTGCCAACCGATAGTACCCATGCAACCGGGCCTGAAAATACTAACCTTATCGCAGCTGTTAACAATAAGCTCGGCAATACCATTGTAACCGCTCACGGACTCAATAGTATAAATGATTTTGATCTCTGGATTTGTAATGATACTGATTTTGGCCTTCCAAAGGTCAGCCCGGGCATTGAATCACTCCGCAAATATGATGATGTTGTTTTTATCTGGCGAAACAGTTCTTTTAATGGCATAGGCGATTATTCCTATACAACTCCGGGTAAAATGCTGGGATACGATGCTGACTCATACGGCTGGTTCGGAACGTATGAAAACCTGCCTTCCCAGATTATGATTCACGAATATGCGCACCTGATATACGGAGGTATGGATTTCCATTGCGGTGGAGGTGGATGGTTTATGGGCGGAGACTACTGGATACCGGCAATCGGAGGCTGGAGCAACCTGGGTTTATCGGGGGCATCGCTGCTTTCGTGGAATGCCTGGGACAGGCAACGGCTCGATTGGAAGGCAGCCGGAAATGTTTACCCGGTTTCAGCCCGGAATGAATCCAATACAGTAGAAGTGAATGGGGATTTGGATGCTGCCAGTCCTTCGCATAGCGGAATTTATACGCTACGTGATTTTGTAAGCAGCGGCGATGCCATCCGGATCAAACTTCCGTTTATAAATCATGAAACCGAATATCCTGAGTTCCTCTGGATCGAAAATCACAATACGGTTTCAATGAATCATTGCCAATGGGACCAGTTTCTCTGGCAGGAGGGCAACAGTTGCGTGGAGCCGGCAGTATATGGATTGTACGCTTACCTGCAGATTGACCGTGAAACCCGGCAAGGGGCTACTTTTGATGATGTTTTTAAAGGATATGCGTATTATCTGAAGCCAATTACAGCCGAAGGCTTTTATGATAAAGTATTTGAATCGGCAAAAGTTGAGAATAATTGTGTGAATCCAAGCCCGATTTATCCGTTTTCGAGCTTGCCTGAAAACGCCAACCCACTTACCGGTGCCGGCGACCAGGAGTTTTATTCGGTAGACTGGAACCACGATAATGTGATCGATCACAACGATCAGTATTACACCAATATCCAAAATATAGGAGGCACATATTATAAAAACCTTTTTAACAACGGGCATACCCGGAATGCATTTACAAAAAACGGGAACAGTAAAATCGGCATTGGCACCAACCCGTCATCGGCAAACCTGATGAATATGGTTGGCTATGATGTACCTGTAGAAGGGGCTAAAAACCTGCGTAAAGTGTATTTAAACGGTGTTTCGGTCGAAATTCTGAATCAGAATGCGGATGGCACTATGCAGGTGAAGATACGATTCGACGATGTAGATGTGGATAATGATGTGAGATGGTGTGCTGATGAGATTGTACTGAATCCTATAGCTTCTTCATCAGGTTATTCACTTAATCTTAAGAGCACCAAAACAATTATTCTCGACCAGGGAACAACTGCCACCAGGATGACAGATCCCATGAGCTTTGAAGGAAACAAAGTTTTTGCTTCCCCAACTGTTTTAAACATAGAAGCGGATGCTACAATGCACCTCGAAGAAAATGCCCGTTTAGTGTTGAAGAACTCAAGCATGCTTAAAGTTAAAACAGGGTCTGCTTTGGTTGTCGAGGTTGGCGGTACAATAGAAGTTGAAAGCGGCACAACACTGATTATCGAAGATGGTGGAAGCCTGTTGATAAAAGGTAACGCTAAACTTAAAGTGAGCGATGGAGCTACGCTTTGTATTGCTACTGGAGCCATTCTGACTTTTGAAAATGGTCTGCAAAACCTCGAAATTGAACCTGGCGTCCTTTTTCCGCAAGGATGTATAAATCCGTCAGATGATATCGGTGTTAAAGTTTCACCAAATCCGGCAACCACCAGTATTGCTTTCGACTTTGTGCTTCCTGGCGATTTAAATTCAGCGGAACTTATTATTTCGGATATACAGGGACGAACCATTGATCGCGTTTCACTGAACGGAAAGCGGGGAAAGAAAATGCTGGATATACAATGCTATTCGTCGGGGTTATACATATATAAATCAAGGGAAAGTGTACTGTTTAAAGGAAAGTTTATTGTTAAATAGAAGGAATCGGTATAAGTATTGAAAGCGTGCCAATCTGAATTAACTCTTGATGTGGAAAATTAATGTCACAAACAGGAATATGAATATAAGTAGCCAAAACCCCAAACAGTGCTCAGATTGATTTGTTGATCGACAGAGATGACAATATTATAAATATATGTGAAATGAAATTTTACAATACAGAATTTGCGGTTGACAAGAAATATGCAGCGGAAATAGCAAAAAAGGTAAATGCTTTTTACTCAGGCACTAAAACTAAAAAGAGTGTATTTGTCACATTTATAACCACATATGGTTTAGTGCAAAACCAATATGCAAGGCAATATGTTCAAAATGAGCTTACAATGGATCAGTTATTTGTAAAGCTATAACCAGCCAAAACGTACCTGAAAAGAGAATATTTGGCTGACTATAAATTATCAGCACAAAAATCCCGGAAACTTACCTACCGGGAATAATATAGTAATCTTAGGTTCTATTCAATCATTCCAACCCCAACAGTTTCGTTGGTACCTTCATCAATAAAAATCACAGCACCTGTAATCCGGTTCTGGCTGTACGAATCGAAAAGCAGAGGTTTTGTAGTCCGTATGGTGATTCGCGCAATATCATTCATTTTCACCTCGGTATCATCGGTAATCTGTCCTATAGTATTCACATTCACTTTATAATGAACTTCCTTTACAAGGCAACGTACATCGCGGGTGGTGTGTTTCAGTGCATATTTACCGTTAATCTGCAGAGGGCGCGGGCTCATCCAGCAAACCATCATAGTTATATCCTGGCTGACCTGTGGGCGGTTATCTTCTTTTACAATCATATCGCCACGGCTGATATCGATATCATCATTCAGCTGCATGGTAACCGACATAGGAGGGAATGCCTGTTCAAGCTGCCTATCCTGCAGTTCAATCGATTTGATGGTTGAATGGAAGCCACCCGGAAGGATCATTACACTATCGCCGGTTTTGAAAATTCCGCCGTCAACACGTCCGGCATAGCCACGGTAATCGTGAAACTCGTCCGAAATGGGCCGTATAACATATTGCACCGGGAAACGGGCATCGGTGAGGTTGTAATCGTGATCGATAGGCAGGGTTTCGAGCACATCGAGCAGGGTTCCGTTGTTATACCAGCTCATATGGGTTGAAGGCTCCACAACATTATCGCCGTGCAGCGCGCTGATGGGAACGAAACGAAAGTCCTTTACTTTAAGTTTCAGGGCGAAAGCAACAAATTTGTCGTGAATTTCATTATACACTTCCTGGCTATAGCCTACCAGGTCCATTTTGTTGATGCAAATAAGGATATGCGGAATTTGAAGTAAGGTTGCAATATAGGTATGGCGGTAAGTTTGCTCGGTTACGCCGTTTCGGGCATCAATCAGTATAAGAGCTGCGTTGGCAGTGGATGCTCCGGTAACCATATTACGGGTATACTGAATATGGCCTGGAGTATCGGCAATGATAAACTTGCGTTTGGGTGTTGCAAAATAACGGTAAGCTACGTCGATAGTAATTCCCTGTTCGCGTTCGGCACGAAGGCCGTCTGTTACCAGAGCCAGGTTTATATGTTCGTTGCCGCGTTGCATACTGGCGCGTTTTACGGCTTCAAGCTGATCTTCGAAAATAGATTTGCTGTCGTACAAAAGGCGTCCGATCAGCGTACTCTTGCCATCGTCAACACTTCCGGCCGTTGTAAATCGCAACAGCTCCATATTCAGGTATCCTTTGGATGAAAATTCAGTCATTATTGTTGTACTTTGTGTTTAGTGCTCAGTGCTCAGTGCTCAGTGTTATGTGCTTAGTGCTATGTGCTTAGTGCTGATGTTTTGAATTTTGTAATAAATCTCCATTTTCCCTCTCTCGCCCCCTCTCACCCTCTCCCCCTCTCCATTTCCCCCGTCATCTCTTCCCTCTAAAAATACCCTTCCTTCTTCCTGTCCTCCATGGCCGCTTCGCTGCGCATATCATCGGCACGGCTTCCACGCTCGGTTACACGGGTAGCGGCAATTTCGGAAATGATTTCTTCGAGAGAATTAGCTGTTGAAAGATTGAGACCGGTACACGATACATCACCTATGGTGCGGCAGCGGACAATCTTCTTTTCTATTTTTTCATTGGGTTTAAGCTTCATAAACGGGGCATTGGCAAGCCAAACGCCATCGCGCAGAAATGCTTCACGTTCGTGTGTGTAATAAATGCTTGGCATAGGAAGATTTTCTTTCAGAATATATTGCCAAACATCCATTTCGGTCCAGTTGCTTATGGGGAACACCCTGAAATGTTCGCCTATATGTTTACGCCCGTTAAAAATGTTCCAGAGTTCAGGACGCTGGTTTTTAGGGTCCCACTGTCCGAACTCATCGCGGTGCGAAAAGAAACGTTCTTTAGCCCGTGCTTTTTCCTCATCACGCCGTCCGCCGCCCATACAGGCATCGAACTTGTATTTTTCGATGGTATCGAGCAGGGTGACCGTCTGCAGCAGGTTACGGCTTGCACTGTAGCCTTTTTCCTCCGTTACGCGTCCGGTATCAATAGATTCCTGTACGGAGCCAACAATGAGTTTCACGCTGAGTTCGTTAACCAGATTATCGCGGTAGTCGATGGTTTCCTGGAAATTATGCCCTGTATCAACATGAAGTAAAGGGAAAGGGATTTTTGCAGGCCAGAATGCCTTGCGGGCCAGGTATGTCATTACAATACTATCCTTGCCTCCCGAAAAAAGTATTGCAGGGCGTTCGAACTGGGCTGCTACTTCGCGGATCACAAAAATAGATTCGCTTTCAAGTTCGTCAAGGTGCGAAAGATTGTAGTTGGTCATGCTTATGGTATTTTTAGGCTGAAAATATGCGGCCCGGGGAATTATTTTTTTAAGGAGATAATGGGTATGATGTTATCCAGAATGTGTTGCAACGAAGTTTCGATATTCTCGGTATCGGTATGAATTTCGAGGCTTGGATGTTCAGGAATTTCGAATGGAGCATTTATCCCTGTAAAATCAGCAATCTGCCCGGCTCTTGCTTTTTTATACATACCTTTTACATCACGATGTTCGCATGCGTCAAGGGTAGGGTTAAGGAAAATTTCGATAAAATTCTCATCTCCTATAATTCCCCTGGCCAGGTCGCGGATTTCGTTGGTAGGGCTTACAAATGCATTTATTGTAATTACACCTGCCGAAAGGAATAATTTTGAAATTTCGGCAATACGGCGGATATTCTCGAGGCGGTCGGCATTGCTGAAGCCAAGGTTGTTATTGATACCGCAGCGCACGTTATCGCCATCCAGAACCTGGCAAAGGTAGCCTCTGGCAAAAAGTTCTTTTTCGAGTGCAAGAGCAAGGGTGGTTTTTCCTGAACATGGCAGCCCGGTAAACCAGATCACCCTCGCATGCTGTCCGAGTTTTTGCTCTTTGACTTCGCGCTGCACCAGTTTTTCGAAAAGAGGATATACTTTGCCTTGTTCCACTTCAATATTAGTTAAGTTAAAGTAGTGCAAAAGTACGTTTTATCTTGTTAACTTCAAGCGGGCTGATGCGATAAAGGAGTAGCTGAAGGTGAATAGCCAGCTGCTGCAAATCTTTGACTGGAACAGGTATTCCATCCAGGCCAGGGTGCCGGCATACAGAAGCATTACTTCCAGTTAATAGTTTCGAACAGATGCTGAATATCTGTTTTAACACAGTCGATTACCGGAGCCAGTGAATCGTTGTTAGGGATAACGTCGAAATAGAGGGAGCCACGCATAAAATGCCGGGTGCTGTCAGTGAGATAAAACTGGTAAGGAGAAGCAGCACCCATCCCGTTTATTTCATATACCAGGCCATAAACCCTGCGTTTCGGATCGCTGATGGCAATTTGCCTGATACCGCTGGCTTTCGACATATGCTTAAAGGCCAGGGTGCGTGAATCTTCCGTAAACCTGACCAGGCTGTTTTTATCCGATAAAGGCTTGTAGCTTATATGGATACGACCATGGAATACAGGCATTTCAATATTGATCCAGTTTTTTTCCTGAGGCGAAATGGGATCATTTGTAATAACTGCATACGACGGATATTCGAATTGGTAAGGGTATACCGAATCGAGAAGCATGTATTTTTTTTCGGGAAGAGCTATTCGGAAATAGCCTCTTGGTTTTGGTGTATAATCGTTGCTGCACGATGGAAAAGTAAAAACAGTTCCGGCAATTGCTGTTAATACCAGCAAGAAAATAGCGGATGGTTTAGCGAACAACGATAAAGTTTTTTGAAAAGGCATGAGTGTAAGGTTGTACTGTTTGAAACGATGCTGTTATCGGTTTATTGCTTAAGTGAGAGGCAATAAGCAGGCTGTGCCACGGCAGGCACAAACGGATTTTATGCCGGAGCGTTGAGCGAAGGTGTTGTTATCTTGACTTTTTTTATTCTCCTTTTATCGGCAGCCTCAATCCGGAATGAGAATTCACCAAGAATAAAAGTTTCCCCTGTTGATGGCATTTTGCCTGCAAGTTCGAGAATGAGTCCGGCAAGTGATTCGCTTTCGCCTTTTGCCTCATCGAATATTCTGTCGTCGATGCCCAGCACCCGGCACATGTCGTTTATGGTGGTTTTCCCTTCGAAAATATAGTTCCGGTCGTCGATACGCGAAAAGAAAACATTTTCAGCTTCAACGTCAAATTCATCGTTTATTTCGCCGACGATTTCTTCAATAATATCTTCAAGGGTAATAATTCCTGAGGTTCCTCCGTATTCGTCAACCACAACGGCCATATGTATTTTTTTTTCCTGGAACTCCTGCATCAGGTCATTGATAGGCTTGTTTTCGGGAATGAAAAAAGGAGGCCGTACCAGCGATTCCCAATCGAAAGTGTCGTTTTCGGATAGATGCGGCAACAGATCCTTAATATACAATATGCCGGTAATAGTGTCAGGTGTGTCGTTGTAAACGGGTATGCGTGAATATCCTGAATCGATAATAATTTTTTGCACTTTGCTGAAAGGCAGTGAATTGTTAACAGTAGTCAGGTCGACCCTTGGGCTCATGATTTCGCGTGCATTGATATCGCCGAAACGGGTAATGCTTTTCATGATCTTCCTGTCCTCGTCATCTACTTTACCATCAGCAGTGATATCGATGGCATTCGAAATATCGTCGAGGGTAATGTTATGGTTTTTATCAGCCTGGCGTTTGTCAATAAACCGGGTTGAATGTACCAGCAAACTGCTGAAAGGGTATAATATTCTTTGCAGTAGAGTAAGCGGAGTTGCCAGTGCCATAGCAATTTTAACAGGTTTGCGGGTGGCCAGTACCTTGGGCATAATTTCGCCCAGCAAAAGCAGTATGGCGGTGATTATTACGATCTGGAAAAGAAAGCCCAGCAAAGGGTTGGCCGAAAAATCGAGGTAGTGGTTTACCAGGAATGTGGAGATAATTACGATACCGACATTTACCAGGTTGTTGGTAATCAATATAGTTGCCAGTAGCAATTTCGAGTTTTCGAGTAAATGTACAATCCGTTTGTTAACGGGTACTTTCGATGAACGGATCTCATTTAACTGTGATGGGGAAAGCGAAAAAAACGCAGTTTCCGAAGCGGAAGTTCCTGCCGAACAAAGTAAAAGGAATAGTATGGCTACGAATCCGGCGATCAGGCCTGATGATGAGGCCAGGTCGCTGAGGTTGAAATTTAATACAATAAATGCGTTTAATGCTTCGGGGAGCGGGTCGGCCACGGTGTGAAGTAATTGATTTTAAAGTGCAAAGATAATAAAAACTAAAAACAGACGGATGAACATAGTCCGGCCGCCTGTTTTAACTGTTACTTATACGTTAGAACGGCAGATCTTCAAGATCAGCCGACTGCTGCGAGGGTTCTGTAATTGGAGGAACAACAGGAGGCTGGGCAGGGTGCGAATATGAACTGGCCGGCTGCGACTGAGTATTTCCTTCACCGCTTCCTTCTTTGCGACCACCTAATAAAACAAGGTTATCGGCCTGTATTTCAGTGATATATTTTTTTGTTCCATCCTTGGCATCAAATGAACGGGTGCGGATTTTACCTTCGATATACACCTGGCTGCCTTTGTGAAGGAATTGCTCGGCTATTTCGGCCAGGCCGCGCCACATCACAATGTTATGCCATTCGGTATGCTGAACTTCATTGCCTTCTTTATCGCGCGAATACTCTGTTGTAGCAAGCGAAAAAGCTGCCTTCTTATACGTGTCGAATGTTTGAACTTCAGGATCTTTTCCCAGGTTCCCTACCAGAATTACTTTGTTTACACCTCGTGCCATATGGATTGGATTGTAGATTTAATATAAACACAAATGTAATTCAATTTAAATCCGGACAATAGTGATGTTGATAAATTATGTAATTGCAAGGGTTCAAGCCGCTATATCCAATTAGCCAGATACCTGTCAATTAACCTGGGTAAAGGAAGTTCATCAATTTTACTTTTTTTGATTGCAATCAGGGTTCCATCGTCATCCGGAATCTGTGGTATGGTTATCCTGATAAATTTAGCCAGTAGCGTGCGATGCGAAAGCTGGTGTATATACTCGTCCGAAACATGCGTAACCACTAAGGGTAAACTCCCCAGCAACCCATTGATTTTGCAAATTGCAAGCACTTCGTCCGCTTCCACAGCGCTTTCGGTTTCTATACAGGGGAAATCGTACATGTTTTTCCAGATGTCGTTGCCGGTGCGTTTCCGCATAAGAATGAATGCTTCCTTATCTTGCATAAAGCTGATCACCAGGTAATTCAGGTGACGGACTGTTGGAAGCTTCTTTGGGGTTTTAAGCGGGTAGTTTGTGGTTTGGTTTTTTTTAAGTGCTTCACACCAAAATGCAAGTGGGCAGGCATGGCAGGCCGGGCTTTTCGGACTGCAGATCAATGCACCGAGTTCCATTATGGACTGATTGAAAGTTCCCGGGTCACTTCCATTCAGGAGGCTGTTTGCCAGTCCGGCTATAAGTGAGCGACCGGAATTTGTATCCACCTCTGTATCAAGAGCGTACAAACGTGAAAGAACACGGGTTACATTTCCATCAACTACGGCAGTGGGTTCATCGAAGCAGATAGAAGCGATGGCAGCAGCAGTATAGTCACCGATTCCTTTCAGTTTTTTTAACCCTGATGCCGATTGCGGGAAAATGCCATGGTAATTTTCAACAATTTCCATGGCCGTATGATGCATATTCCTTGCCCTCGAATAATACCCAAGTCCCTGCCAGAGTTTCAGCACATCCTGTTCGGAAGCTGCAGCCAGGCCCTGCACATCAGGAAAAGCAAGCAGGAACCTGTGATAGTAGTCCATCCCCTGATTAACCCTTGTTTGCTGCAATATAACCTCCGAAAGCCATATTTTATAAGGATCGCGGGTTTCGCGCCAGGGAAGGGAGCGCTTGTTATCGTGATACCATTCAATGAGTGATTGTGAAATATGCATAGCACTTGTTAGAGAAAAAGAACAAACTTTCGGGATATCGGTTCAAAAGTAGACAGATATCCCCTTCCACTCAACGATTGAAATGCTTATTTGACCGATTGCAGGGAAATCGATTTCTGTTTTCTATTATCTTGCAACCTCATTTTCCTGTAAATATAATTTTATTCCGGCATGTTCATAATCTAAAGGAAAAGTTAGAGCTATACTAAGGAATTGAGTTTACTATGCGGCATAGAGTAGCTCGCTGAATTAAACTAACATAGAAGCAGCAACTGTTTTTCTTTAATTTGGCCTCATTTAAGCAGGCTAATAAGCCTTAAAACAGCAACAAGGAAACACCCGATCATTTTTTGCAGTATTTTTGAAACACTCTTAACGCAAATAATTATGTCAGAAAACCTACAAGAACCCATCAAAGGCCTCCCCGAAAACGCCTATACCGAACTGAAACCGGGCGAAACCTACGAACCTATCATGTCGCCGAATAAGGTGTATCCCGAAGTAAACACCTGGAGTGTGATCTGGGGGATTGTGATGGCTGCTGTTTTTTCAGCCGCAGCGGCATATCTTGGGCTCAAAATCGGGCAGGTTTTCGAAGCAGCTATTCCTATAGCGATTATTGCGGTGGGACTTTCCACTGTATTCAAACGCAAAGGTGCGCTAGGCGAAAATGTAATTATCCAATCCATTGGAGCCAGTTCAGGCGTTATAGTAGCCGGGGCTATTTTCACACTTCCGGCTTTGTATATTCTTAACCTGCAGGTGCAGTTTTACCAGATTTTCATGTCGTCATTATTGGGTGGTTTCCTGGGTATCTTGTTCCTGATTCCTTTCCGTAAATATTTCGTCAGCGAAATGCACGGCAAATATCCTTTCCCGGAAGCTACCGCTACTACCGAAGTTCTGGTTTCGGGAGCAAAAGGTGGTAACCAGGCACGTTTGCTGCTTGTAGCCGGACTTATCGGAGGTATCTATGATTTTGTGATCGCCACTTTTGGACTTTGGGCCGAAGTGTTTACCACCCGTGTTATTCCAATCGGACAGGAACTGGCTGATAAAGCGAAAATCGTATTCAAAATGAATGTAGGAGCCGCTGTTTTAGGCCTTGGATATATCATCGGGTTGAAATATGCCGCCATTATTGCCGCAGGTTCGTTTGTTGGCTGGTATGTGGTAATTCCGATAATTAATTTCTTTGCCGACGGACAAACCCTTGCTGTTGGCACCAACATTACCGCCCTTATCGGCAATATGTCGGCTGAGCAGATATTTGCAGCCTATGTCCGCCCGATCGGGATCGGAGGAATTGCAATGGCCGGCATTATCGGAATCATCCGCTCGAGTGGTATTATCAAATCAGCCATAAGCCTTGCAGGCAAGGAAATGTTCGGTAAACATGAAGGAACTAAAACCAACCTCCGCACCCAGCGCGATTTACCCATGGCGATAATTGCCGGCGGAATCGTACTTACCGCTGTTGTAATCCTGATATTCTTCCATTTTGGCGTTGTGCACAACATTAAATACGCATTGGTTGGCTTGGGAATAGTTATGGTGATTGCATTCCTTTTCACAACCGTTGCTGCCAATGCCATTGCTATAGTAGGAACCAACCCTGTTAGCGGAATGACACTTATGACGCTTATTATTTCATCGCTTATACTGGTTTCAGTTGGCCTGAAAGGTTCAGCCGGAATGGTTGCTGCACTTTTAATAGGCGGTGTAGTATGCACGGCACTTTCGATGGCGGGTGGATTCATAACCGACCTGAAAATCGGTTACTGGATGGGGACTTCGCCATACAAACAGCAATCCTGGAAATTCCTCGGAACATTTGTATCGGCCATTACCGTTGGCGGAGTAATTATGGTATTAAATAAAACATACGGTTTTACAGGCGAAAACGCCATGGTAGCACCCCAGGCAAATGCTATGGCTGCTGTAATTCAACCTATGATGAGTGGCCAGCCGGCTCCCTGGATGCTTTATGCAGCTGGCGCTTTCCTTTCACTTATTTTAACCATGATTGGAGTTCCGGCACTTGCATTCTCCCTTGGAATGTTTATTCCACTGCAGCTCAACACACCGCTTCTGTTAGGCGGAATAATAGCCAATTTCGTTGGCAACCGCAGCAAGGACGAAAAACTTAACCAGGCCCGTCGCGAAAGAGGTACACTGATTGCTTCCGGTTTTATTGCCGGTGGTGCCTTGATGGGTGTGATAAGCGCTGTGTTAGCGAATTTCGGAATCAACTTTATAAACAAGGAATGGTTCGAATCGCATAGCGCCGAAGCACTGGCATTGCTTATGCTGGCTATTCTTTGCGGATACTTTATCTGGGAAACGCTGAGGGCGAAAAAGGAGGAATAGAAAGGATTAGTATGCTTGCGTTGACAGGTTGAGTGGGAGAAGGCGCGAGTGGGAGAAATGGGAGACAAAGTAGCCCGATTTTCATTTAATACGTGAGACATTAAAATAAGGGCAAAACTTAATCCATATTTGGAATTACTGTTTTACAAACCGGGAAATATGTCAAAGAAGAAGACGATTCATGTTCAAGGCACAGAAATTTCAATTTATCAGGGCAATAAT
This sequence comes from uncultured Bacteroidales bacterium, assembly GCA_903822525.1. Classification (GTDB taxonomy): domain Bacteria; phylum Bacteroidota; class Bacteroidia; order Bacteroidales; family UBA4417; genus UBA4417. The sequence goes on from CAIJPI010000249.1 coordinate 27,396, forward strand.
CTGGAATATATTTCTCTGACTGATATGGCCCGTTACAGAGACGCTGAAAGAACAAATTATATTATTCAGAATTGGATGAGAACGCGGAATGCAATCGAATTCTGCGGACTTTGGGAACAAATGAATAATCCCGGTTTTAAAAGCATCGATTTCGATGCTTTTAAAAATGAATCCGGATTGAATAGCTTTACCCTCACTCCTCAGAAATGGATAACAGCAACCAATGCTATTGGATTAATTTCTAAATCAGGGAGGTATGGTGGAACCTTTGCCCACAAGGATATTGCATTTGAGTTTGCAACATGGCTAAGTACACCATTTAAGTTTTACCTTATCAAAGAGTTTCAGCGCCTTAAAGAAGAAGAAACTGATAGATTAAAAGTAGGGTGGAATATCCAGCGCACTCTTGCTAAAGTTAATTATCATATCCACACCGATGCAATTAAAGAAAACCTTATACCTGCTGAATTAACCAAACAACAAACCAGTTTTGTTTATGCCAGCGAAGCCGATATGCTTAACATGGCATTGTTTGGAAAAACTGCGCTCCAATGGAGAAACGAAAATCCAAACGCAGAAGGAAACATCCGGGATATGGCAACAATCGAACAATTAGTTGTTCTTTCGAATATGGAAAGTATCAATGCAGTATTGATTCATCAGGGTTTGCAACAAAGCGAACGTCTTGTTCAATTAAACCGGGTAGCCATTATGCAAATGAAATCATTGCTGGAACATAATAGCAGTAGAAATTTAAAATAATCTTTCAAAAAAGTAAATGCATATGAAAACCAAAATCCTAAACCGCTTCCTCCAATACGTTGCCATCGATACCCAAAGCGACGATACATCAACAACTTTCCCCAGCACGGCAAAGCAATTTGATATGCTGAACCTGCTTCACGATCAGCTAAAGGCTTTTGGCCTGGCTGATGTGAGCATTGATTCAAATGGCTATGTGATGGGAACATTGCCATCGAATACTTCTAAAAAAGTTCCTGTAATCGGCTTTGTGTCGCACGTGGATACAAGTCCCGATATGAGCGGAGCCAATATCAAACCACGACTGATTGAAAATTACGACGGGAAAGATATCGTTCTCAACCTGGATAAAAATATAGTGATGTCGACAATCGATTTCCCTGAACTGGAAGAATACGTTGGACAGACCCTGATTGTGACGGATGGCAACACACTGCTTGGCGCCGATGATAAAGCCGGTGTTACCGAAATTATGGCCGCCATCGAATACCTGGTTAAACATCCTGAAATTGAGCACGGAACCCTGAAAGTTGGTTTTACTCCCGACGAAGAAGTAGGCCGTGGCGTCGACTTTTTTGATGTAAAAAAATTCGGTGCCGATTTTGCCTATACCATGGACGGTGGTGGCATTGGCGAACTGGAATATGAAAATTTTAATGCTGCCGGAGCAAAAGTCATCATCCAGGGAAGGAATATCCATCCGGGCTATGCCAAAAACAAAATGAAAAACGCCATTCTGATGGCAACAGAGTTCAATGCCTTGCTGCCGGTGAACGAGCGGCCCGAATTTACACAGGATTACGAAGGCTTTTACCACCTTATCAAGCTGGAAGGATCAGTCGAAAACTCATTTATTCAGTACATTATCCGCGATCACGATAAGCCTAAGTTTGAACTGAAAAAGCAATTTTTCAGGGAGTGTGTCGATTTTATGAATAAACGTTATGGTGAAGGCTGCTTTACACTCGAAATGAAGGACCAGTATTATAATATGCGTGAGATGGTCGAACCGGTTTACCACGTGGTTGCCACAGCACAGGAAGCTATGGAACAGTTGGGAATTGTACCTAAAGTAGTGCCAATACGCGGTGGTACCGATGGAGCCCGTCTTTCGTATATGGGTCTTCCCTGCCCGAACATATTTGCAGGCGGGCATAATTTTCACGGTAAAATGGAATATGTTCCGCTCGAATCTATTGTAAAAGCTACAGAAGTTATTCTGAAAATAGTGGAACTGTATACACAGAAAAGCAATTAACCCTTTCCATACTGAAATCATTCCGGAATGGCTGCCAGTGTGTGCAGCCATTTTTGTTTTCAACCCGTAATAGAAATTGGGAAATAGAAGAAAATCAAAATCATTCCAAGGTATCAGCACAAGTCCGCACATGATTCATTAGGATTTTTTGTTCCTTATTTATATTTTTGAAAATCAATATCTATAATTGAATTGTTAAATATAAATTCTAACCTTAAAATATTCATTTAACTTATTCATCGATGAAAAAACATGTACCATTGCTTCTTGCAATTTTCTTGATTTCAATGATTTCCCTCCACTGCAAAGCCCAGGGGAAAGTTCTTTTTGTGAATGATAATGGTGTTTTCATTTCAAATACGGATACAGTTCTGACCGCGCTTTCTGCTGTAGGTATAGAATACGATTTGTTCAATGCCCGCGACAGCCTGCGTTCGCCAACAGCAGCTGAAATGCAATCGTATCCGCTTGTAATTTGGTATTGCTCAACCGACGGGGTTAAAAATTATCTGTGGGGCGCTAACGACAGTGATAATATCGAATTGATAGTCTATCTCGAAACCGGTGGGAAATTGTGGCTTATGGGCACCGATTTTCTGTACGACAGGTATGGCAGTGCCCCGGATGTATTTCAACCCGGTGATTTTGTATACGATTACCTGGGAATTTCGGACTATACTGCACAATCCTACGGTGACGATGGTGGCCTGGGTGTGCCTGAACTTGATCCGGAAAATATACCATCCATGATTCTGGAACTTGATACCATCAGGTGGATTTATTCTTCAGCCTGGTGGGTTGATGGATGTTCCCCTGTTGCCAGTGCGGCATCCGTTTACAAAATGGGTCCCGCATCATACCCTCTTCACGGATTAAGTTCTGCTGTTTATAACCATTACAATGATTACGCTGGTCAAAAGGAACTTACTTTTTTCTTTGATCCTGCACTGGTGGATTCTTACCAGAATCGGGTTAATCTCTTTTTATGGTCATATGCCAGTTTCTTCCTGCTTCCTCCCGGGTTTGCTGAATTGCCTGAAGCCTCGACGCCTTTAATCACCGGACAGAATCCTGTTAGCGATAAACTAAAGTTTAAAGTTCCTGAAACTGTGGCCGGAAGCATATTAAATGTCCGGATTTCAGATCTCAGCGGTAAAATGGTCTATAACAAAACGAATTCAAACCAGGAAGTTTTCAGCCTTGATGTATCATCCTTCAGCACGGGTTCGTATGTGCTTAGTGTTTCAGATGATAAAAATATGTATTACCAGAAATTTGTAGTAAGCAGGTAATATATTTCAGTCGTCCATTCTTTTTATTCGGCTTCGCCGCTCATCCATGTGTTAAAAGCAAGGGTTTTAGCCCGGCTTACAACAATATCAATTTTAAGATAGTGTTTAATTTCAACCTAAAGCTTAAAATTAAAATAGTTGTACACCTTCTGAATGGCTTCGACAGAAACAGAATACTGCCATTTCCCTTCTTCACAACTATATTTTTGCCTGTCAGGTGCATGTAACGGTTACGAATATTATCAATTCCCACACCAGTTGAAGGATCCTTATCAATCTTTATTTTTAATGTGTTTTCGATCACAATAAACATACTTTCAAAAATATAAACTCTGACATGAAAAGGGTCTTCTTTCGAAACCACGTTGTGTTTGAGTGCATTTTCAAGCAACATCTGAAAATAGTGGAACGTATACAAAGAAAGGCAATTAGCCCTTTCCAAACGGACATCATTCCGGAATGGCTGCCAGTGTGTGCAGCCATTTTTGTTTTCAAGCGGGATTAGCAATTTTAAAAGGGGAAAATATCAAAAATATTCAGGGTGTTGAATAAAGTTTTAAAATTTATGCAATGGAGTGTAAATTCTATATCATTGTTATTCTGTTTGATACAATAAAACTATAAATATATATTGCATTATTTAGTACTATGTATTGCATAGTACTGTTTATTGAATTATCTTTGCCCCGAATTCAAATATTCACCCCATGGAAAAAGCTGATTCAACCATTGCACAAATGCGAAAAGGCGTACTCGAAATGTGCGTTCTGGCAGCAATAAGCAGTCGCGAAGCATATGCATCCGATATTCTCGAGCGGCTCAAGCAGTCGCACCTGATTGTTGTCGAAGGCACTCTCTACCCAATTCTGACCCGGCTTAAAAACGAGAGTTTTCTCAGCTACCGTTGGGAAGAGTCCAATTCGGGGCCTCCCCGCAAGTATTATTCAATAACTCCCGAAGGGACGGTTTTTCTTTCCGAACTCCGTTCGGGCTGGAACGAACTCGTTACCTCAGTAAGTGCTCTGGCAGCAGTCAATACTCAATCTGGATATACAGCACCATTTAATATTTCCGAACAATGAAAAAAAACTTCTCAGTGAATATAGGAGGCCGTATATTTAACATCGACGACGATGCATACGAAAGCCTCAATAGTTATTTAAGCCGGCTGCGTAATTTTTTTGCAGCCGAACAGGGATATGATGAAATAATTGCAGATATCGAAATGCGCATTGCAGAATTACTCGATCAGCAAAAAGAAAACGGACAACCTGTTATCACCCTTAAACATATTGAAGGCGTGATAACAAGTATGGGAGAACCTGACCAGATGTCGGATGCAGAGGCCGAAAAACCCAAAAATGCGCCTGGGATTAAAACGCGGGGAAAACTGTATCGTGATCCTGACAACAGGCAGATAGGTGGCGTTGCTGCCGGTATAGCCGCATGGTTTGGCATTGACCCTGTTTGGGTAAGACTGATATTTGCAGCCTTTACCCTGTTTTACGCAGTTGGTATTATTGTGTATGCTGTGCTTTGGCTCATTTTGCCGGTTGCAGTCACAACCTCCGAAAAACTCGAAATGCAGCGTCAGAGTATCAATATAAATACCTTGCGCAACGAACTGGCCTCGGCAGGTTCAGGAATCCAGAAAACGGGTAGCAGCCTTCTACAATCTGCAGGGACTTTAATACGCTTTGTTACCGAAGTAGTTGCCCGTATTTTCAGCTGGCTTTTCCAGCTGCTCAAACGTTTGGCAGGACTGGTATTATTGCTGGGGGTTATTGCCATGTTTATTGGCATTAGTGCTGCATCCCTGGTGCGTGAACGCCTTACTATGGTTGACTACCAGCTCGATACCACTACCGTTATACATGGACTTCAATGGCTGATACCCGGTCCCGATGTAAGGTGGCTGGCATACCTATCGATCCTTTTACTTTTAATAGCAGTAACAGGACTTTTGATTTATACCGGGCTTCGCTTATTACTCAAATGGCCACCGCTCCGCTGGCAGGTAGTTATTGTTTTTGTCCTGTTACTGGTTGCAGGCATTGTAACAGGAGTAGGAACTGGTTTTCAGTATTCGCGTTCTTCTGAACAACTTGCCTCATTAACCAGCAGGCAAAGCATAGCCATGAAAGCAAAACACATTCACCTTGCATCAGGCCCTGACGACTACCAGCAATATTTTATGCCACTGGCCGGCGACACAGTCCCTGGAAATGTCACGTATGCACTGGGTGAGATTAGCGTAAGCATCCGTGCTGTGCCTGCTGACAGTCTGTTTGCGACATTTATAAAGTCAGCTGCAGCCTGGCAGCAATCACAGGCATCAGAATATGCCGCCAACATATCCTACCGATACCAAATGCAGGATAC
>CAIJPI010000250.1 GCA_903822525.1 uncultured Bacteroidales bacterium
ACATAATGAATGTTATATAAACTTATTGCGAGTCCACATTACGTCTTTAGTGGTAGTTTGTTAGTATCTATTTGTAATATGTGTATAAGAGTCACGAAATTTATTGTATCTTTGTATCATAATAATAGATAAGGCTGATATATATGAATAAGACTAATGGAAGTGATTATATAATTTTCACCCATAAAGGTGTTGATTACCTTACATTCCCCCAAGCATGGTTTTATATAACTGGTAAGGAAACCAGTCGTGATGCCCTTCATCAGAAGATTATAAGAAATAAAGATGAAAACACTTTGAAGGTAGGACGTTACGTGTTTGTTGCACTCAGCTTTTGTGATAAACTGAGACTTGAATACCAGCAGGGAAAGAGGGCAGAGAAACTTAGTATTTTAACTGGACTTGATCTTACAGATAAGGAAATCCAAAGAATCATAGAATTGAAAAAGAATAAACTTCTTAATAAAATATAGATACAGAAGAGTTATAAATTCAGCATGTCGAATTATAAATCAAATTTAATCAAATTCGCAGATTTCACTTTGCTATAGTTTAAACCAATAAGCGTTTCTAACAAGATTATAATATTTGGATTAATCTGGTGGGAAGGACTAATATTCGACATTAAATCATTAATTAATAAGCTATAGGGTAAATTTAAGATTTCTGCAATAAATAATAAATCATTAACTAACTCGTCTTCCGATTTTTTTATAAATTCCCGCACAATGTTAGTGACTAATATGTTTGATATTTTTTTCTGCCCTAATAATTTATTGAGATTAGGAAGGGTAGGCAACTTTTGAAGGTAATCTTTGTATTGATTTATTTGTTGATCAAAATTATTCATCTGAAGTACATTCAATTTAATAAATAACTTGTTTTTTGATATCGTTCCACAATAATTGCAGACTTTATGTGACCCTGACAATGTCTTTTCCTTTATTAAATGTGAACAAGCAGGGCATAAAACAAGCAATTGGGTTACTTGTTTTCTTATGGGCGAGGTTCGTTTTCCCATCTTAGTTTTTTATATGATGATTTTCTTTGGAATACCTTTATCGTTTATAGGAAGATTGATCAAATCTATCAAAATTCTTCATACTACTTAAAGTTTTTTATTGTAAGGAAATTTATCGAGCATAAAGAAAGTCCGCTGTTTTTCTGCACACGTGTTTGATGTTATTTTTGGTATTTCTAATAATTCAAAATAAAAACGATCTTCAAATGAAGGATTGTTTATCCCGTTCTGTTTAGTCAATTTTTTGAACATCTCAGCTTTACAGCTTGAAGAATGTAGAAAGCTGAGTTCTTTTTTGTATAGCTTTTCAAAAATATCTTGATCAGTCAAATAATGAAAATCATTGAAATTACCCTTGTATTTACGTCTAAACTTTAAAATAGCATGATTTAGATCAAAAGACTGGATCAATTCTTTGTAAAAAACGTCAAAACTATCAATCAGATGATCTTCAAAAGTTTCATTTATTGATCCAAAAATTCCTTTGAAAGGACATGGTCTATCCAAACTTAGGGTATTAATGAAATGCAACCCCCAACATGCAGAGGTCACAAGAATTAGATTCCATCCTGATGCAATATTTATTTCAACAAGTTTTTTGTATAATTCTTCATAGTCTATATCCCCCGCCCATAAGCTAATTCCAGATTTATCTTCAAGTCCGTGTACAGATAGGTCGATAATTGGCTTAATATTGTTTGTATCACAATCCTTTCTTATTTTATCTAAAAAACGAAATAATTCTTTCGGAGTCTCAGGGTCTTCATATTCAATAATAGGACTTTCAATTGTATAATATAGATGCCGACTGGTTGCTTTATCTACTTTAAGGTTAACAGATTCTATTAGATATATCTTATTGAAATTTAATAGCATAATAATTTATAAAGGTGAAGAATTTGGAATTAGTTGATTTCTTCTCATCATTTGAAATATTCGATAAAATGTTTTTGACTTCAGTATTTCTTCAAATATAATATTTTTTCTTCAATATTCCAAGACAAATTCTTTCTCCTAAATAAATATTATGAGAGTAATAAGTTAAATAAAAATTTGGACAGGTGAAAAACATGTACCCTTTATAAGGAAGAAATAAGTGTAACTAAGTGCTTTAATTATGACAGTTTAATGCAATTCGAGTTTATTTAAAACAAAAGAAGCGAGTCGAAACTCGCTTCTTTTTCATAATTTTTGCGTAAATTTGTGCGTAAGTCCAATGACCTGCAAATCAATTCACTGATTACCAATCTGATAATCTTCTCATTATGTACCCGAAGCCGGAATCGAACCGGCACGGCCGCAATGGCCAAAGGATTTTAAGTCCTTCGTGTCTACCTATTTCACCATTCGGGCGCCTGAAAAAAAACCTCCATGTCAGTAACAGGAGGTTCTTTTTAAGCAGAGCGGAAAACGAGACTCGAACTCGCGACCCCGACCTTGGCAAGGTCGTGCTCTACCAACTGAGCTACTTCCGCAGTATTAACCGTTTTGGGTGTGCAAATATACACACATTTTTTATTTCCAAAAGCCTCACTAGTATTTTTTCAGTAAATTTTTTATTTCGTTCAGTTTCATCAGGGCTTCAACGGGAGTTAATGTGTTAATATCCAAACTCATAATATCATCGCGGATCCGCTCCAGTAGCGGGTCATCCAGCTGGAAAATGCTCAGCTGTATATCGTCGCCCTTTTTGTCATTTTTCAATGAAACAGCCCCATTTTCCTGATCATCAGTTACATGCTTCTTTTCGAGCTGTGCCAGGATGTTGGTAGCTCGTTGCAGCACACTCCCCGGCATACCGGCCATTCGTGCCACATGTATGCCGAAACTGTGCTCACTTCCGCCAGCGGTGAGTTTTCGCAGGAAGATTACTTTCTTTCCGATTTCTTTTACAGCTACATGATAATTGCGGATTCGCACTTTGCTTCCGGCCATTTCATTCAATTCATGGTAATGTGTGGCAAACAATACCTTGGCCCGGTACAGCGGATGATCGTGCAGGTATTCAGTTATCGCCCTGGCAATCGAAATGCCGTCGTATGTGCTGGTTCCGCGCCCTATTTCATCAAGCAATATCAGGCTGCGGTTCGAAATATTATTCAGGATACTGGCAGTTTCATTCATTTCAACCATAAAGGTCGATTCGCCTGAGGTAATATTATCCGAAGCACCTACCCGCGTGAATATTTTATCTACCATGCCTATTTTAGCCGCATCAGCCGGCACAAAACAGCCGATCTGGGCCATCAGTACTATCAGTGCTGTTTGCCTTAACAAGGCTGATTTTCCTGACATATTTGGTCCGGTTAGTATGATGATCTGCTGGCTGTCGTTATCCAGCAATACATCGTTGGCTATATATTCCTCACCTGTGGGTAAATGCCTTTCAATTACAGGATGACGGCCATTTTTTATTTCTACGGTATACGAGTCGTTGAGTTGCGGTTTCACATACCGGTTCGTTCGTGCAATACGGGCAAATGATAGCAGGCAGTCGAGACGTGCAATCAGCTGCGAATTAAGCTGAACCGGCTGCACATATTCGGCCAGGTGTAGTATCAGCTCATTGTAAAGCCTGTTTTCGATATCAAAAATCTTTTCTTCGGCCCCCAGAATCTTTTGTTCGTATTCTTTCAGTTCCTCGGTTATATAGCGTTCCGCATTTACCAGCGTTTGCTTCCGCATCCATTCAGCAGGAACTTTATCCTTATGCGAGTTTGTCACCTCCAGATAATAGCCGAATACATTATTAAAACTAACTTTCAGGGAAGTAATGCCGGTTCGTTCAATTTCGCGCTGCTGCAGTTTTATCAGGTAATCTTTCCCTGAAAATGCCAGTCCGCGGAGTTCATCGAGTTCGGCCGAAACACCGGGAGCAATTACCTGCCCTTTCGATAGCATGGTAGGAGGATCATCCTGAATAGTTTGACCGATTTTATCTGCAATCAGTTCGCAGGGATTAATTTGTGCGCCCAAATGATTCAGTACTTCATGGCTAGCATCACGGCAAGCCTCTTTTATTGGGATAAGTGCCTGTAAAGCTCTGCGTATCTGAAGTACTTCACGGGGGTTTACTCTACTTACGGCTACTTTCGATATCAGCCTTTCAAGGTCCCCTATGGTTTTAATATGCTGTTCAATGGTTTCGGTAAAAGGCTCATGCTGCAGGTAGTAATCAACAATCTCGTGGCGTTCGGTTACAGGAAGCCTGTCTTTTAAAGGCAGCAGTATCCATCGCCTGAGCAAACGCGAACCCATGGGCGAAATCGTTTTGTCAATGGTCGAAAGCAGAGTGTTTGCGTTATCATTGGGCGATTGCAGAAGTTCCAGGTTTCTTACGGTAAACTTATCGAGCCACACAAAATGGTCTTCTTCAATCCGCGATATTTTGCATATATGCTGTACTTTATCATGCTGGGTTTCCGAAAGATAATACAAGGCAATTCCGGCTGCTATCACACCGTTCTCGAGTTCGCTGATTCCAAAGCCTTTGAGCGAAGCCGTTCCAAATTGCTTGAGAAGCAGATCTCTTGCGAATTCAAGCGTGAAAACCCACTCGTCGAAATACGAGAAATAATACTTATCGCCAAATGTCTCAATGAACTGCTGCCGTTTGTTTTTCTGAACTATCACCTCCGACGGGCGGAAGGTTTGAAGCAGCTTTTCGATGTAATCGTTTGAGCCCTGCGCCAGTAAAAATTCTCCGGTCGAAATATCCAGGAAAGCAATGCCCGATGCCTTGGGCAAAAGATGAATACAAGCCAGGAAGTTATTCTCCTTGTTCTCGAGTATCTTATCGTTGTATGAAACTCCTGGAGTAACCAGTTCAGTAACTCCCCGTTTTACAATCGTTTTTGTCAGTTTGGGATCTTCCAGTTGATCGCAGATAGCAACCCTGTAACCGGCTCTGACAAGTTTAGGAAGATAGGTGTCGAGCGAATGATGCGGAAAACCGGCCAGTTCAATATAGGCTGCCGAGCCATTGGCGCGTCGGGTAAGGATTATGCCCAATATCTCTGATGTCTTGATGGCATCGGAGCCGAATGTTTCATAAAAATCGCCTACCCTGAATAATAGCAATGCATCAGGGTATTTGGCCTTGATGGTATTGTACTGCTTCATCAGTGGTGTTACTGTGATTTCTTCCTTTTCTTTGCCTTTTGTCACCTGTAAGCGCTATAAAATGTTACGGCAAATATAGGGTTATCTTACTGCATTTCCCTGCTATCCTGCATGGTGTTAATAATTATTTACTGCCGGTAGTATGAAAATACAATTAATTTTGTGCGAAAATAAGCATGTATGCGAAAACTTAATATGGACGAACTGAACAGGGTAAGCGTGGAAGAATTCAGGCAACTCGACAAAATACCTGTTGTTTGTGTCCTCGATAATATACGAAGCCAGCATAATATTGGTTCAATATTCCGTACTTCCGATGCATTCAGGATTATGGAATTGTACCTGTGTGGAATTACCGCTACTCCTCCTAACCGCGAGATCAATAAATCGGCACTCGGAGCTACCGAATCTGTTTCATGGCAGTACTTTTCTGATACTTGTGCAGCTATTGAACGGCTTAAAAATGAAGGGTATACCATCATAGCTATCGAACAGGCAATAGGCAGCCAGCCTCTCCAGGAATTTTTTCCGGAAGAAGGCCGTAAAATAGCTCTGGTATTCGGTAACGAAGTGGCTGGGGTAAGTGATGATGTTATGCAAAAGGTTGACTTGTGCCTCGAAATACCTCAGTTTGGGACTAAGCACTCATTTAATGTGTCTGTTACACTTGGAATAGTTTTGTACCATATATTTCATGCATTTAAAAATAAAATACAAAATCAGGTATAAATAGCATATTATTTCTTTATCTTTGCGAACTATTTCAGTGATTCACAATTCAATGCGTAAATATATGAAAAATAAATCTGTGAAGTTTTCAATTATTGCTTTATCTGTTTTACTTTATTCTTTGGTTTCATCATCGGTTGATGCACAGAATATTACAGCAGAAAAGCCTTTTAACGGCTACCTTTATGTTCAGCCTAGCCTGGGATTAACCCAATATTTTGGTGATTTGAATGCGGATAACCTGTATAATAAAGAAATGACATTCGGCGGCGGAGCTGCACTGGGCTACCAGGTTTCCCGGATTTTTGGTATCAGAAGCCAGTTTTTTGCTGGTAAATTGAATAGTAAAAGCGATTCTCATCAGAAAGAATTAAACAGCAAAGTCTGGGATGTTACCGGGCAACTGACTGTTAATATTAACGAGGTATTTAGTAAAAATCAGGAACGGAAACTTAATTTTTACATTTTTGGTGGTGCTGGCTACATTCACGAAAATAGTACTGTTGATAATTATGATGGCTCACTGTTCAAAACCGGAAAAAATGATGGCCGGACCTTCCCTATCGGAGCTGCTGCATCCTATCGCATTTCCAAAGCCATGGATCTGAATCTGGAGTATGGTCACCGTGTGACTTCACGTGACAGAGAAATGGATTTTACCGAATTTACCAAGAAATATGACCAGTATTCTTATGCTTCTGCCGGTTTGACTATTAAGTTTTTACAGAAGGATACGGATGATGATGGCATGATTGATAAAGTTGACCTCTGTCCTGGAATAGCTGGAAAAATCGAATTAGCCGGTTGCCCTGATAAAGACAATGATGGAATTGCCGATAAAGATGATGCCTGTCCTGACGTAGCAGGAAAAGCAGAGTTTAAAGGTTGCCCTGATACCGATGGTGATGGGGTTATTGACAGTCAGGATGCATGCCCTACACAGTCAGGAAAAAAAGAATTAGGTGGCTGCCCCGATAAAGATGGAGATGGTGTTGCCGATAAAGACGACCAGTGCCCGGATATGGCAGGTAAGAAAGAACTTAATGGCTGCCCTGATAAAGACGGGGATGGTATTGCTGACAAAGATGATGCCTGTCCGGATATCAAGGGCCTGGCAAGCATGAAGGGATGTCCTGATACCGACGGTGATGGTATTGCCGATAAAGACGACAAATGCCCTGATGTATTTGGACTTGCAGCAAACGCTGGTTGCCCTGAAGTAAAGAAATTTGAAATATATAAGGTTGTCTATTTTGGGGTTGACAAATCGGCTGTAATGACCAAGTATACCAAGGATCTTGATGAAGTTGTTATCATTATGAATAATCACACTGATGTAAGCGTTTCTGTTGAAGGTCATGCAGATG
>CAIJPI010000251.1 GCA_903822525.1 uncultured Bacteroidales bacterium
AAATAGCTGTTGGTAGAAAGGCAATAAAATCAATTTAAGTCCCGTTAGATTATTTGTGCAAGCAAATAGCTGTTGGTAGAAAGGCAATAAAATCAATTTAAGTCCCATTAGATTATTTGTGCAAGCAAATAGCTGTTGGTAGAAAGGCAATAAAATCAATTTAAGTCCCGTTAGATTATTTGTGCAAGCAAATAGCTGTTGGTAGAAAGGCAATAAAATCAATTTAAGTCCCGTCAGATTATTTTTGCAAGCAAATAGCTGTTGTTAGAAAGGCAATAAAGAATCAATTTAAGTCCCGATAGGGACGACATATTGGTAGAAAGGCAATAAAAAATCAATTTAAGTCCCGTTAGGGACGATATGTAATTTTTACCGGACAACAGTGATTTATAATAAAAAAGGTTGCCCTCATCAGGCAACCTTTTTCGTATAAATTCTTTTCAAATACAGTTTATCGTACCGAAGGAGCATCGAAGTTGATAAGCAGGGAGAAACGCAGGGTATGTTCGAGCGGATTCTTGGTTTCGAGGGGGATAAGGTATGAAAAATCAATTCCCAGCACGTTGTAACGGAATCCGGCACCCAGTGTAAAAAACTTACGGTTACCTTTATCTTTATCTTCGTAGAAGAAACCGCCTCTGACAGCAAACTGCTGTGCATACCAGTATTCAACACCGGCAGCAATATTAATTTCGCTCATCTCTTCCTTGAAACCACCCGGGGCATCATAAAATGAATGTATCATACCAACAGGCACCGACACATTCGGATCCATACCGCTAATAATGGTATCACCGCTTTTAACAGCATTGGTAGGGACAAGCAGTTTATTAAAATCGACCATAAAGGTCATCTGGTTGTAATCGTCGAGATCGAGGGTAAGGGATGGACCGAATTTCAACGTGGTAGGAATAAAATCCTTACGTGTATTATCGTCGCTATAGGAAATTTTCATACCTATGTTAGAAATATTAAGCCCCCATGAAAAATTACCGCTTACTTTATCGAATTCGACAGGGAAACGCTGGAATACCGCAACATCAGCAGCGACGCTATTGCCCGGCTTGGTGGCTTGTCCGCCAACATCCTGGCCCTGTGTAAGGTTTGAATGAATATACCTTGCGGCAACACTCATCGAAAGGTTTGCAGTAAGGAAACGGGAGTAGGCAGCATCGAGGGCAAATTCGTTAGGGCGGTAGTTACCAACCGACCAACCGTTGTTATCCGTGAAATTAATATCGCCAAGGTTAAAATAGCGCAGTGACATGGCAACAACCTCGTTTTTACTAATACGTTTAAAGCCTGTCAGGTATGCCAGGTTTATATCGTTGGTAAGGCCTTTGAGCCAAGGGCTGTAGGAAATACCAACACCCATATCTTTCTTGATAAAAGCATATTTAGCCGGGTTATAATGCATGGAATAGGCATCCGGTTCGGAAGAAACACCTGCATCGCCCATAGAACCTCCGCGTGCATCAGGTGATATACCTAAAAATGGCACGGCAGTGGTGATAGGATTAAACTGACCAATATAATTATCAGGGTTTATTTGAGCTTTTGTTGTATAGATTACTGCAAGGAGCAGAAGAAGGGTAAGAATTGATTGTTTTCCCGGTGTCATAGGCTTTTTAAAAATAAAGTCGCGATTTTACTTATTATTATCCGTGATAGTAACGACAATAATAAAATGTTATTGCACGGATTCTTGTTTTTCTTATAAATGGGAAATGGATATGGGCAAGAGATTTAATGTCCATTTCCATTCCATTTTCCTGAAGTGGGTCGTCGGTCGTACCGGCTTGTGGTTTTTTCAACAAAAAATCAAGGCATTCGGACAAGCCGTGATGCCTTCACCGTTTCGGAAGTTCCACTTTTAGCCCTGATGCAAATCAGGTATATACCAGGTGTAACAGGCATTCCCGAAATACTGCATCCATCCCAGCTTAAGCGGCCTGCTGAATATCCCTGTGTAAGCAATAACTCATCGGCAGTGGAATTTACCAGGGAGCCGTTCATTGTGAAAATTTCGAGGTGTGCGGTTACAGGTGCATCAAAAAGGTTGATTTCAAAATCGACTTTAACTTCATCTCTGAAGGGATTAGGGAAAACACTCATATGGGTAATATTTAACTGAATGTCCTTGATCACCTCAAAAGAAATGGTAGCTTCGGACGAGTTATTAAATACGTCCCAGGCCTTCAGCGTAAGCGTATGTATCCCTGCAGCAAGCTGCGAAAACTTGTATTTTACCACTCCCGAGCGGTAACTGTCGAGATCGGCACTGTAATACCTGTTGAGAGCCACCGAAGCCGAATTGTTGCCATCGAGGGTAGCCACAATTTCATGACCTATGGCATTGCTGATGGTATTAATGCCGCTTTCATCGTTCAGCTGTGCTATCAGCAGAGGAGTATCGCCGGTAATGCCGTTATTGATAAAATTCAGATCATTTATGAAAAGTGAAATCCGGGGACCCGTGGTGTCGGAAGTAGAAATACCCGAACCGCCAATAACCATCTGGCGGGTGAAGCCATTGGCATCGGTTTTACCGTTATGAGCATAGTAGGAAATCTTGCCCGGTCCAAAGCTATAATCGATATCACGCGGAACGATGAATTTAACACTGAAATCACCGTTGGTTACTGAAGCCCTGCCCTGGTAGATGTAATTGTCCTGTACGGTATAATTATTTGGAGAATCGCCCGGATCGGTTCCCAGCGTCTGCATGGTGCGCACCTTATCAAATACCTTTACATCGACAATGCCATTAAAATCGGTGAGTTTATCACCCGATACGTCTGTAATCATCCCCTTAACTTCAACCGGAGTCATAGCTGGAATCGTATCCGTATCTGTTCCCAATGCATTCCCGTTGATACTGGTAGTAACCACCCTGTTTTTGGGATATGCCAGCCAGAGTGCCGGGTCGCCAAGCAGGAGAAAATTACGGATATACAAAGCACTTTCCTGGCGTGCAACTTCATTTTTAGCATGAGCAATGGCGTTTCCGAAGCGGGGATAATTATTATCGGAGCCCGAAAATATGGTATCGTAGAATGACTCGGTAAGGCCCAGGTTTGTGCTGGCCTGAGCCGGGCGGGTGGTTGTAAAAAGAGCAACGCTTCCTCCGGCCGGGTTAAGCAGCACATGTTCGCCGGCTGACAACATTCCGGGGTTGTCGAAACGGCTGAATTCGCAGGTAGCCGTAAAAAACACCGGCATGTGATTATAATTTGTCCAGGAGTCGATTTCGCGTACCGAAAGGATATTCTCGTCGGCCCAGCCCTTTTCGCCACCGTGACCGGTATAATTCATAACCAGTACTCCATTTTCGATATCTGTTTTGATGGCGCTGTTTGCATCCGGGCATCGCTGTCCGCTGGGAGTTGATATCTGCCTGAAGCCATCGATATATATCTTATTCAGGTTATACACCGGGGCAATGGCATCAATACCCGGACAGATCTGTTTTTCAACCTGCAGGAAATGATAATTAATATTGCCATCGTCGGCCACAAAGCAGAGTTTATTGCGCCAGTCGCCCAGAGTTGCCTCACTGTTACCGGCGTAGAACAAGCTTTTGTCAACAACTGTTTTTGCCTGTTCTGCATTGCTCACCGGAAATCGACCTATTCCGATGTCGATATAGCCGGAACCATCATTTCCTTCGTTTTCATCCAGCAATCCAAAGAAATCGTCACTCACCACCGATTCAACTGTACTCAGGGACTCTTTTGACTGAAAAGTAAGCACGCGGTTGGTATTTTCAGGGATACGGTCTTTAAAATCAAAAGAGCCGTCGCCAAACAACAACAAAAACTGTAGCTTACCCTGACCCGGTATCTGGTAAAGCCTGCGGGCAAAATCGCGAATAGCCGAAATGTCGGGGGCGCCCGATGAAAACTCGTTATACACCTGTTCGTTGGTTGCCACTGTTACACTGTAACCATCGGTGATACGGTGGTGTTCAGCAAGCCTTTCAGACTGGCTGAGATAATCTTTATGCGTCACTATCAGCATATTGGCAGCGGCAATGCCGTGTAAATCCTGGTTTGGGACTTTCCCGGCAAAAGTAGCTGTAAGAAATGATGTGTTATCAAAAGCCACGAACTGCCTGATGGAATCTGTTTTCAGAACGAATTTGCATATTCCGTCCTGGAATCCGCTTAACACCCGCCTGACTTTAAGCGGCTTGGTAACTTCCCATATTGTGGTAGCTGCTGATGGAGCCTGTAGTTGAAATTCGGTCACCGCACCGGCTACAACCGAGGCCGGATCAGCAAAAGCCATCTGCCCCGATGTAAATACCAGGTCGCGGGGAATATTCAGCTCAACCCAGTCGAGCCACCCAATAGCTTCGCCTTTGCCGTTAAAACGGAATGAAATATCAACATTATCCGATTCAGGAAAGAAACTCTTATTCTCAGTACGTTCGCTTGCAAAATCGTTACCTGAAGGTGTTGTCATCACAGGTGATGAGATGGTATTCCCGTTGATTTTTACAGTAAAATCAGTAAGAGCAGTTGTTTTGGCAAGGAGGTGGTAGCTTATCCAGGCCTGTTTGCCGGCTTTTATGTGAGGGAATGTATACGCAGGCAGTTCGAAATCAGGAAAATTAACATCCATTCGTTCACCTACCCAGTCTTTACCGGAGTTTACCAGGTTAAGCAGGTCTTTTTCATAAAAAATACCTTCAGTGAAGCCAGTGCTTACATAGGTTGCTGCTGAAGAAGATTGCTCCTGGTCTTCTATTCGGAGCCCTTGTCCACTATCGAAATTCAGAAAATAATAAGTGTAATCGGAGTAGATATGCAGGGAATGTGAAAATTTACGGCTTACATTGTTATACAAAATCCTATCAGGGCCTGTTCCATAAAACAGGAAAAAGTCGCCAGGACCGAATACATTCGCATTGGCAGTTACAACGCTCAACGCATTTTCGGTAAGATCGTCAGCACGGGGTACGCTGTTGGCCTCAGGCAGAAGTCCGCCACCATTTCCGAACAACCTTATGCTGCCAGGGGTAACCGTTGCCATATCGACACCCATAGTCTGTAAATCGGAATACGTAACTTTATAAATTCCTGTTTTATTCAGCTGTATCTTATACCAGTTGCCTTTGGCCAGCACTGAATGTGAAACTGCCGGAGTTAATTTGAAAGCTGCATTTTCAGTTTGTAAAGGAATATAAACGAGGTCGATGGTAAAGGATTTAAGGCGCATAATTCCGCCTTCAGGATTAAGCACAAGGGGCACCAGATGAAGCATGGCCATTGTCACACCTCTTTCGGTACCGGTTTTTAACACAGGATTTAGCATGCTGTCGGGCAACAGGGCATAAGTAAGCTGGCTGAGCTGATCGCCGGGTATTACTTCCCACTCGGCATGAGTAATCAGAACATCGCAACTTCCGGTATTGGCAGGCAGAATGAATTTTTCGTAATATTCGGGGGTGAAATTTTTAGTAGCGTTATTGCTAAGCCCATCGGCACATAAAGCCTGAACTGCTTCATACTGCTGACCTTGAACAGGCAGAACACCATGCCAGTTGATAATGACTTTTTTTTGCACTCCCTGGGCACCTGCCTGAAAAGAAATACCTAATAGCAGAAGAAAAGAATAAAACAGTATTACGCTATTTCTCATAAAAGTGATATTATTATCTATACAAAATGCCTAATTAAATTTAGCATCAGGATGCTAAGCGGAGATACCGGGTTTAGAATGCTGAGCTCAAAAGTAATACTATTCGATGAACCAAAGCAAGCAGCCTGAAGCGAATCCGGAGTATACAAAAGCTACTACTTTAACTTTATTACCCTGCTGGCTTTTACCGTTTCGGATATACCGTTGCTTGCCCTTATGCTGATAAGATAAATGCCCGGGGGAACCACATTCCCTGAAACATTGCGTCCATCCCATGTGAGGGAACCTGCTTTGTAGCCTTCAGACAGCAGCAGTTTAGTGGCTGTGGAGCTGACAAGTGAACCATTCAGGTTAAAAACTTCTAGGTAAGCTTCAACCGGAGTATCGAAAAGGTTAATTTCAAAGTCGGCCCTAATTTCATCCCTGAAAGGATTTGGATAAACATTCATGCCGGTGATGGTGATCTGCATATTTTTAGTGACGGTAAAACTAACCACAGCCTCCGACGAATTATTAAATACATCCCATGCTTTTAGCGTCAGTGTATGAGTTCCTTCAGCAAGCTGTGCAAATTTATAGGCAACCACCCCACTTCTGTAGCTATCGAGATCAGCGCTGTAAAAACTATTGAGCACCAGCGATGACGAATTATCGCCGTCGAGAGTTGCAACAATATCATGCCCAATGGCATTGCTGATGGTATTGATACCGCTTTCGTCGCTCAGCTGGGCAATCAGCATAGGAGTACCGCCGGTAATGCCACCACTCTTAAAGTTCAGATTATCCATAAACAGTTTAATCTGAGGGCCTGAAACATCGGAGCTTTCATTGCCTGAACCTCCGATAACCAGCTTATCGCAATAGCCGTTGGCATCGGTTACCCCGTCGTGTGCATAATACGAAATCTTGCCAAGACCATAGCTGTAATCGATATCGCGCGGTACAATAAAATTAACAGTAAAATCACCCTGAGTAACGGTGGCCCTACCCTGATAAATGTAATTATCCTGAAGTGTGTATTTATCGGGCCAGTCGCCGGCCTCGGAGCCTAAGGTTAAGAGCGTACGGGCTTTGTCAAAGACTTTAACATCCATGATACCAGTAAAGCTATTCAGTTTATTCCCATCCTGGTCGGCGACAATACCTTTTATTTCGACGGGCGTCATAGCCGAAATAGTATCCGGATTCTGGCCCGGGTTGTGCCCGTTTATCTGGGTTGTAATCACATTTTTTGCAGGATATGCCAGCTGCAAAGCAGGGTCACCAAGCAAGACAAAGTTGCGGATCAGGGCTGCATCGTTGCCGCTGATTTTATTTTTAGCATGTGCGATCACATCGCCAAAACGAGGATATTCGCCATTGGATTTCGAAAAGAGTGTGTCGTAAAAATAAAGCGTGAGCCCGATATTGGTACCTGCATTGGCTAAGCGGGTGGTAGTAAATAATGCAATCCCTCCGCCTACAGGATTCAGGAAAACATGCTCCCCTGCCGAGACACGCACAGGATCATCATACCGGCTGAACTCACAGGTAGCTGTCATAAAAACAGGCATATGGTTGTAATTGGTCCATGCATCGATTTCGCGCACCGAAAGAATGCCTTCGTCGGCCCAGCCGGTTTCGCCGCCGTGGCCGGTATAGTTCATCACCAGCACTCCACTTTCGACATTCGAATTGATAGCTGCATTTACATCGGGACAACGCTGACCGCTTGGAGTTGACACCTGTTTAAAGGCATCGAGGTAAACTTTATTCACATTATAAACGGGTGCAATTTCTTCGACCAGCGGGTATATCTGGTTTTCGACCTGGCGGAAGTGCGTATTCCCGTTGCCGTCGTCGGAAACAAAGCAGAGCTTATTGCGCCAGTCGCCTAACGAAGCCTCGCTGTTACCGGCATAGAAGATGCATTTATCGACAGCGTTCCTGGCCTGATCAACGGTTGAGACCGGGAAACGACCAATACCTATATCAATAAGCCCCAATGCATCATTACCCTCGTCGCTATCGAGAATGCCATAAAAGTCGTCGCTGGCATAGGAGTATACTGAATTAAGTGATTCCTTGGTCTGGAAAGTCAGAACCTTGTTGGTATTTCCTGGAACACGATCTTTAAAGTCGAAAGAGCCATCGCCAAATAATAGCAGGTAACGGAGTTTATTGCCTGCTTCAGGCCTGTTGTACAGCATACCTGCAAAGTCGCGGATAGCAGCAATATCGGGCGAACCCGACGAAAACTCGTTGTAAATCTGTTCGTTGGTGGCTACGCTTACCCTGAGCCCGTCGAAAGTGCGGTGATGCTCAGCCAGACGGTTTGCCTCCGACAGATAATCCTTGTGGGTAACAATGAGCAGATCAGCAGCAGCAATGCTATGCAGGTCCTGGCTTATAACTTTTTCGGTAAACGCAGCTGTTAAGAAGGATGTATTATCCCAGGCCACAAACTGCCTGATGGAGTCTGTATTTAAGGTAAATTTACTAACATCACCCTGAAGGTCAGCAGCAATACGCTTTACACTGACAGGATTGGTAACTTCCCAGATTGTCACTCCCGCTGTGGAAGCCTGAAGCTGATATTCAGATACTGTGCCCGGCATTACAGTAAAAGGATCGGCGAAAGCCATCTGGCCTCCCGTAAACTTCAGATCGCGCGGCACATTAAGTTCAACCCAATCGAGCCAGCCAATTGATGTTCCGGGCCCATTGTATTGAAATGACACATTCACCTTATCGGTATCGGGGAAAAAGCTTTTGGTTTCGATACGCTCGGATGCATAATTATAGTTGGCAAAAGCGCTGCAATTGGGAGATGTAACCGTATTCCCGTTCACAGCTACAGTAAAGTTTGTAGTAGCCGCAGCGCGTGCAGTCACCCTGTAGCGGATCCAGCATTGTTTGCCTGCTTTTAAATTCGGGAACGAGAATTCAGGAAGTTCAAACACAGGATTAGTGACATCCATACGTTCCCCTACCCAATCTTTGCCTGAGTTAATAAAATTAAGCTGATCCTTTTCGTAAAACACACCTTCGGTGAAGCTGTTACAGGTATAGGTCGGCGTGAGTGCGGGCTGCTGCTGGTTTCCAATCCTCAGTCCGGGGCCACCGTCGAAATTCAGGTAGTAGTAACTGAAATCGGAGTATATGTTCAGCGCATGCTCAAATTTGTGGGATACCTTATTATAATAAATCTTATCCGGACCTGTTCCATAAAACAATACATAGTCACCCGGGGCAAAAACACCGGTGCTGGCCGTAACCACGCTTACAGCATTTTCAGCCAGATCATCATGACGTGCCATGCTGTTGGCTTCGGGCAGCAGCCCTCCCCCATTTCCGAACACCCTGATGTTTGCAGGATTAACACTTGCCATATCAACACCCATGGCCTGAATATCGGCATAGGTCAGTTTGTAAATTCCGGTTTTGTTGAGCTGTATTTTGTACCAGTTTCCCTGGGCCAGCACAGAGTGAGTAGCATAAGACTCTGCTTTAGCTGATGATTTGTTGCCGGCTGCCGGCAGGTAAACCAGGTCAACAGTAAATGATTTCAGTCGCATAATTCCGCCATCAGGATTTACAACCACGGCTGTGAGCGTAAGCATGGCCATCTTTACACCCCGTTCGGTAGCGTATACTACTAATGGTGAAAGTGTATCGGACGGAAGCAGCGTATAAGTAAGCGAACGGAGTTGAGCATCGCTCACAGTTTCCCATTCGGTATGTGTAATTAGCATATCGCAGGAAGCGGTATTGGCGGGTAAAGCGAATTTTTCGAAATATTCGGGGGTATAATTTCTGGCAGAGTTATTTGTAAGGCCATCAGCATACAAGGCTTTTACCGATTCGTAGTTAATTCCCTGAATGGTTTGAACATCTTTCCAGTTGAGTACAACTTTTTTACGAAAACCCTGGCCCAGAACCAACGTTTGCACCAAGATCAGGAGGAAGAGTGTTGCAGCAATTTTTGGACAGTTTTTCATTTCTTATTTTTATTTTTACGGGATACACGTATCCGAAAGCTTTCCTGTTATGAAATTGAAATATCATTTCTATAAATGACACTTCCACCTGGCAATTTTAATTAATCGTTTCAATACCGGCTGCATTACTTATTAAGGATCAGCTTTCCCGATTTTTGTGCGAAAAGGCCATTCGAACTGTTTACCTTCAGATTGTAGATATACATGCCCGGTGTGGCAGCGCTTCCGTTGGAACCGAGTCCATCCCACCGCACAGCAGTACTCACTGAACCACTCTGAGGCGCAGTCTTTTCAATTACCCTTAAAAGTTGACCTGAAAGTGAATAAATCTCAGCACGTATTGTAAAATCGACATTCTGCTGGTTATGTTCAAATACGATATCTGTATAATCACTAAACGGATTGGGATAGTTATACGCTCTGGTGATCACAAAATCGCCTGAAGGATGAACAACAAAATGAATTTCAGCTTCGGATGAATTGTTAAATACATCCCAGACCTTTACAGTAAGCGTATGTTCGCCTGTTGCAAGCATAGAGAAAGGAAACCAGATATACCCGCTTTTAAAGGTATTGATATCGGATTCGTAAAAGTCGTTGAGAATAAAAGGTTCGTTCGTATTGCCATCCAGCACAGCAGTAATATCGTGACCTATTCCGTTGCCAATGGTATTGATGCCATTTTCGTCGCTTACCACGGCAAGCAGGCGGGCATTCGGGTCGGTGATTCCCCCGTCGCGGAAAAGCAGGTTATTCATATACAGACTTATTTCAGGGCCGCTGTTATCGCTGACTTCCGGCTCTGACGAACCACCTATAATAACATTGGAGTAACTGCCAGCGGCATCGCGCGATCCATCGGTTGCATAATAGCTTATTTTCCCGGTGTCGAAACGGTAAGCGATATCTTTAGGGACAATAAACGTAAAGCTGAATTTTCCGTTTTCCACATTTACTTTACCTTTATAAAGCAGGTTTTTCCGCATACTGAACGAATACACACCACCTCCGTCATTCCCAAGTGTTTTGAGTGTTGAAGTCTTATCAAAAACCGATGGGAAAACCGTACCGTTGAAATCAGGTACCAGATTGCCCTGGTCATCTGTTATAGAGCCTTCAATGTTTACTTCCATATAGGCTTTCAGCGTATCGGGTTCATCCCCTGGTATATGCCCGTTAACGGAAGCAGTTACCACTTTCAGGTCGGGGAACCCGATCTGCAGCGCAGGGTCGCCCAGAAGCACGTATTTACAGCCATTTTCATTAGCGCCTTTATCGCGCTTCGAATTCATTATTACATCTCCCATCCTGAGCCGCTGTCCACCGGGTTTGCTCATCGCATACTGGTAGAATTTTTTATTCAGCTCAAAGTTTGGAGTTCCAAATGTAGGCCTGGTTGTAGTAAACAAAGCGATGCCACCGCCTTTGGGATTTGTAAACACATATTCGCCGGCAGCCTGGCGGCCGGGGTCATCAAAACGGCTGAATTCGCAGGTGGCAGTTACAAAAACAGGCAGGTTATCGAAATTTGACCAGTTGTTAATTTCATTCACAGTTAAAACTTCTTCGTGGGCCCATCCCGTTTCACCACCGTGACCTGTATAATTGATGATCAGACTGCCTTTTTCGATCCGCTGCGTTATAGCCTTGTTCACATCCGGATAGCGGTTACCGCCCGGGGTGGATAGCTGTATATAGGAGTCGAAATAAATTTTGTCGAGGTTGAAATCAGGAAAATTATTTTCAATATTATTGGCCATAAGTTCCGAATGCTCGATATGCTCAGCATCTTCGTCGTCGGCAACAAACGTGATGATATTTCGCCAGTCGCCTGAAGTTTCGGGTGAAGCTACTGAATAATGAAGTATTTTATCAACTGCCTGTTCAGCTTCCAGCGGCGTTTTAACCGGCAGGCGCCCTATCCCTATATCGATAACATCAGAATACGACCGTCCTTCGTTATCATCGAGCGTGCCAAAATAATCGTCGGATACCAGGGAATGGATAGGGTCGAAAGACTCGGCTGACTGCCAGGTTGGAATAAAATTGGTATTGGAGGCGATTTTATCTTTATAATCGTACGATCCGTCGCCAAAAAGCAGCAGGTATTCAGGCATACTCACCTGCGGCGATTTATCGTAAAGCATCTTCATAAAATCGCGGATAGCCGAAATATCGGGAGTGCCTGATGAAAACTCGTTGTAGATGGTTGAAGGATCAAGAACAATAACATCGAGTCCGGTGGTGGCATGAAAAGTTGCAAGCCTTACAGCCTGGGGCATAAACAGCTGCGGAGCGAGGATGATCATATCGGCACCGGCAGAAGCATGCAGATTCTGATTTGCAATTTTTTGAACAAAACGCGGCTTTATCAGCCTGGTTTCATCAAAAGCGATAAACTGCCGAATGGTATCGCAGGGAAGTTTAAAAACCAGTTTATTCCCTTCGGCAACGGCATCAATTGCGCAAGTTCTCAAAAGATCAGTCACTTCCCAAACTCTTACTTTTCCGGCTGCATCGGCAATCCTGTATAAAGCAATACGTCCGGCACCGAACGACTGCCCGTCGCGGAAATCAAGCTGACCGCCGGTAAACTTCAGGTCACAACGTGCATTAATATCGAGCAGATCAAGGTATCCTGCTGCTGAAGCTGTTGTCTTAATATACTTTGCATCAATTTTAAGCGGCAGCGAAACGGATTGCAGCGATTTGTATGCTGTTGTGCCGGTGGCTACCGGGCTTAAATCGTAAATGGATACCGGCGAATGCGAAACTGTCCACGACTGGGATCCTATCGTAAATTCGAATGAACTGGCGTTAATTGATTTAGCTGCTGTAACCGAACGGACTTTCACATCGCCTCCCGATGCCAAAGCTGGGACATCAAAAGAATAGGACCTGTTGGGAATAACATCGAAAATCTGCGCGAACCACTGCCTTCCCGATTTTATCAGGTTAAGGTTATTTTCGTCGTAAGCCGTGTAAAAGTCGAAAGCGCTTACCACATCTGTTTCGGTTTCGCCCGAACTATGTTTCAGTTGTGTCCTTTTACCGGTTCCACGATCGGTGGTAAGAAAATAATGTATGGTGTCGGCATACAAATGCGTGGTATGTTCCCAATCCTGGTGTGTAGTATTATAATTCCATGAAACAGGGCCTTCGGCATAGAATAAAATCTGGTCTCCCTCATCGAATGAACCATCGCCCTGACCTGTAACTTCAATAGCATTTTCAGGAAGATCGTCGGCCCTGGCAACAGAGTTTGCTTCGGGCAACATGGTACCACCGCGGCCGAATATCCCGATCTGAGCAGGGTTAATTGTTGCCGGATTAACTCCCATAGCTGTAAGGTCGGAGTACCCGAGACGATACACCCCGGTTTGGGTGACAGCCAGTTTATACCAGTTTCCCAGTGAAAGCACTGAATTGTCTGCATAGGTCCTGCCGGCACTTTTGTCGGCTTTAGTATCAGCTTCAGAAACATTTATCCGGAAAGCAGCTAATTTCAAAACCTTGTTTGTAAAGCTGTCCCTGACGAAAGGAAAAATTTCGATATAAACCCCTGCTTGTTTGCGGCTGCAAACCTGCCTGGCTTTAAATGAAATTTCAGCCGGAATCAGGCTGTCGGAAGCTTTCAGAATGGCTGATTCGTCAGCAGAAGGAGTTGAAAATGTACAATTATCTATGGTAATATGACCTGATAGATTATCGGCAAAGAGGGTTTCATTCCAAAGCGGCAACGAATGTGCAGCAGGAAAATACGCTCCTGCAAATGAAATATTCCTGATAATACTATCGCTGATAGTGTATTTGACCGGCTTTTCCCAGACAATAGCACGGTTAAATGACTGAACCTGCGAACGCAACGTCAATGGCAAAAGCAATACAGACAGTAACAGGCTAAGATATGTATATCTATTGGTCAGCAATTTTTTGAGCTTTAGCTATAATTTACAAGTTTACAACAAATAATAAACTATTTCGTTTTAAAACGCTGTGTTAATGAAACGTAAAAACAGGTAAAGTCTTACTCTTTTGTCGGTACAAAATCAAACGGTAAAAACAGTTCATTATTGCTGCCACAGAGATATTTTGCAGTATCCCGGCAGAATAGCATTTTTTTTTGTAATATTGTCCTCCTTAAGCCATGCATACAAAAGCAGCCGTCATATTACTTTTTATGAGTTTGATCCTATCCGCAACAAGCGTTTCGGGGCAGGATCTGGCCTTTTCGCAGTTTTATGCCAACCCAGTATACCTTAACCCGGCTCTTGCTGGAAACAAGATATGCCCCCGTGTATCCTTCGGTTACCGAAACCAGTTTCCTTTGTTAAACGGGCATTATGTATCCTATACCGCAGGAGCCGATATGTATGTTGAAGCTTTATCGGGCGGGCTGGCTGTGCTGGCCGCAACTGATATGACAGGACCGCTTGCTTCCTTTTCGGGAAGTGCCGTTTATTCCTATCACCTTAAGATTACTGAAAAGCTTAGCATGAATGCTGCTTTACAGGCGGGATATTTTCAATACCGGCTGAACTGGCAGAGTCTTATTTTTGAGGATATGATTAATCCGGGCACCGGCGAAATTATTACCGGCGGCGAAACACCACCCGATAGGCTTAATGTTGGCGATGTCGATTTTTCGACAGGCATGGTTCTGGGTTACAACGAACGGCTTTACCTGGGTGCGGCATTTCATCATATTACCATGCCCGACCTGGCATTTTACCAGGGTAATACCAACCGGCTCGATATGCGGATTACGGTACATGCAGGAGCTTTATTCGACCTTGAAGAAGGAATCAGGGGCAGTGAAAATGAAAAGTTATCATTTTCCCCTAACATAGTTTATATGCAACAGGGTAAATTTCACCAGCTTAACGGTGGAATGTATGTAAATTTCTATCCTTTTGTTTCCGGATTATGGCTACGGCACAATTTTGAGAATCCTGATGCGTTAATAGTATCGCTGGGGTTTCAACAGCCTCAGTACAAAATCGGGTATAGTTTTGACTTTACGTTAGCTCAACTGGGTATCGCTGCAGGCGGTGCACATGAGGTTTCGTTGGTTTGGTTTCTACCGTGTCCGAAAAAAGAATTTAAGTACAGGGCAATAAAATGCCCCAGTTTTTAGTTAATATCAAAACAAACCATTAAAAAAGATGGCTAACTACGGCAAATTAGCAGCAAAAGTAATGTTTGCAGCAACAATTGCACTTCTGGTTTCTTCTTGTAAGAGTAAGGAAACATCGCGCACTACAGGTTGGAAATACAATGATCCCAAGAACGGCGGTTTCGAAGTTGCAGCATACACGGAACCTATTACAGGTCCGGGACTTGTATTTATTGAAGGCGGTACCTTTACCATGGGCCGCATTAGTGATGATCCGATGTATGAATGGAATAATATCCCCCGCAGGGTTACTATCCCCAGTTTCTATATGGACGAAACCGAAACGGCTAACGTTGATTATGTAGAATACCTATACTGGCTGAACCGCGTTTTCGGAACAAGCTATCCTGAAGTATACCGCAAAGCTCTGCCGGATACTCTGGTATGGCGCGAAAAACTGGGTTACAACGAGCCTCTTGTTGAAACCTACCTCCGCCATCCTGCATACCGCAGCTACCCGGTAGTTGGTGTTAGCTGGAAACAAGCAAACGATTATTGCCTGTGGCGTACCGACAGGGTAAATGAAATGCTGCTTGTTCAATACGGCGTTCTGGAACTTGACCCTGCCCAAAAAGACGAAAATAACTTCAATACCGAAGCATACCTGGCAGGGCAATATGCCGGCCTGGTTAACAAACCTATGCGCGACCTGAACCCCAATGGTACTGGGGAACGCCGTGTACGTCTCGAAGACGGTATACTCTTACCAAAATACAGGCTCCCGACGGAAGCTGAATGGGAATTTGCGGCATACGGCCTGATTGGAAACACACATTTCGAACGTGTTGTTGAACGCCGTATCTATCCTTGGAACGGAACCATTCTCCGTACCGACGACAAGAAATTTTATGGCAGCTATGTGGCCAACTTCAAACGCGGCCGCGGCGACTATATGGGCGTTGCAGGCAACCTGAATGATGGTGCCGAAATTCCTGCAGAAGTCGGATCATACTGGCCTAACGACTATGGCTTGTACAATATGGCCGGCAACGTTGCCGAATGGGTACTCGATGTATACCGTCCTTTAAGTTTTGAAGATGTAAATGACTTTGCACCTTTCCGTGGTAACACTTTCGAAACCCGTATTACGGATGCTGAAGGATACCTGGTTCCTAAAGACAGCCTTGGCCGTATTAAATACCGCAAGGTTACCGAAGAAGAAGCCATGGGCCGTTTTAACTACCGCAAAGCCGACAACATCAATTACCTCGACGGCGACTATCAGTCGTTAGCCGGTGTTGACTGGATGGCACCAACCGAAGATGGCAATACCACCAACAAGATGTACGAATATGGCATCTCAACTTTAATCAGTGATAAATCACGTGTATTTAAAGGTGGTTCATGGCGCGACCCGGCTTTCTATCTGAGCCCTGCAGCCCGCCGTTCGCTCGACGAAGGCATGTCGACAAACTATATTGGATTCCGTTGTGCTATGGGCCGCGTAGGCAGCTCTTCACCAGGAAAAAAGTAAATAACAGCATTGTTTATAAAAAAACCCATCCCCCTATCGGATGGGTTTTTTATTTTAAGTACTTTGCAGTATCCAAACATGAACGGCATCATGATTACTACTCTCGAAAAACTATATGAAATTTATCTGAATCACCGGGCCATTTCGACCGATTCGCGACAAATTGCTCCGGGATGCCTTTTCTTCGCTTTGAAAGGCGATAACTACAATGGCAATATATATGCTGACGCTGCTATTGCCTCGGGTGCTGCCTACGCTGTAATTGATGACGCTGCCTACGACAGCAATCAGGCGCTGCTGGTGAATGATACACTTGATATGATGCAGCAACTGGCTCATATGCATCGCATGAAAACCAGTATACCGGTAGTTGCTATTACGGGAAGCAACGGCAAAACCACTACCAAGGAATTGCTGAATGCAGTCCTGAGCGAGCATTACCATGTTACAGCCACCAAAGGCAACCTTAACAACCATATTGGTGTTCCGTTAACATTGCTCAGCATTACGGATGAAACTCAGATTGCTATTATTGAAATGGGTGCCAACCACCAGCTCGAAATTGAACAACTCTGCAGTATAGCGGAACCTACTCATGGTTTGATTACAAATATCGGGAGGGCACATCTGGGAGGATTTGGCGGTTACGAAGGTGTTATAAAAGCTAAAAGCGAATTATACACCTGGCTACGCACTTCAGGAGGAGAAGCTTTTGTAAATGTTTCAAATCCTTTACTTATTGAACTGTCAAAAGGCATCAGCAGGACGCTTTACGGCAATCAGGCAGGAATTTATACTGAAGGATATTGCAGGGAGAACAAAGGGACACTCGAACTGGACTGGATTTTGCCTATCGGAAGGATTCCTGTTCAGACAAACCTGGTGGGTACCTACAATTTCGAAAACGTAATGGCGGCCATCTGCGTAGGGACCTATTTTAATGTTAGTCCGGCGGAAATACGGTCAGCCATCAGCTCATACTTTCCTTCCAACAGCCGTTCCCAGTCCATGCGAACAGCTCATAATTCGGTTATACTGGATGCTTACAATGCCAATCCGTCGAGCATGAGAGCCGCAATCGAAAACTTCAGCCAGATGCTGACGCCCAATAAAATGGTGATCCTGGGCGATATGCTCGAACTTGGTGACGAAAGCCTTGCCGAACACCGGGCTATCGTCGACCTGGTGAAAATATCAGGCTTCAGCATTGTGCTGGTGGGTCCCGATTTCGAAAAAGCTGCAGGCGGAGAATTTGAATGTTTTAAAACCTCCGACCAGGCATGCGAATGGCTGCTGAAAAAGCAGATACGTGATTTTACTATCCTGGTAAAAGGATCGCGTGGCATAAAGATGGAAAAAGTACTGGCTGCGCTGTAAAGGTTTAAAAACCGTTCCCGTAATTACAGGCCTGATTATCAGAAACTATAATATTTAAATACTATGAAAACATTCAGGGCCATCGGTATGATGTCGGGAACATCGCTTGATGGTGTTGACCTTGCACACTGCACTTTTCAGGAAACAAGCGAAGGCTATACTTATATTCTTGGGGTATGCGAAACCATCCCCTATCCCGAAAGCTGGCTGAGCCTTCTGAAATCGTTGCCATCAGCCACAGCGCAGGTATATGCCGAAACCCATACTTTGTATGGCAGATATATAGGAGGACTGATCGGTGATTTTGTGAAACGGAATCAACTGACGGCTGATTTTGTAGCCAGCCACGGGCATACTATATTTCATAATCCGGGGAAGCATTTCACATCGCAAATTGGCGAAGGCGCAGCTATAGCAGCAGGATGCGGCTTACCGGTAGTTTGTGATTTCCGTACCGGCGATGTTGCTGCAGGTGGACAAGGCGCACCCCTGGTTCCTGCAGGAGATAGTATGCTCTTCAGCAAATATGACTATTGCCTGAACCTGGGCGGATTTGCCAATATTTCGATGCAGGTTAAGGGCACTCGCCTGGCTTTTGATATCTCTCCTGCCAATATTATACTCAACCATATCGCAAACAGTATAAACAAAGCTTACGACCATAACGGGGAACTTGCTGCTTCAGGCCAGGTTCACTTGGAACTGCTTGAAAAACTAAACAGTCTGGAATATTATCATACCCCGGCTCCAAAATCCCTGGGCAGGGAATGGATAGAAAAAGAGATACTTCCGGTGTTAGGCAGCTATAATTTAATCCCGGAGATTGCCGCCCATACTTTTTGCGAACATATTGCCATGCAGGTTGCAGCATCGCTCGATAACAAAGCAGGCAAACAAATGCTGATCACAGGCGGAGGCGCTTTCAATACATACCTGGTTGCACGAATTACGGCACATACCAAAGTGCAGATCATCATTCCCGATCCTAAAACTGTAAATTACAAGGAGGCACTGGTATTTGCATTTCTCGGTTTGCTCCGCATGCTGCAAAAGCCCAACAGCCTGGCATCGGTAACAGGTGCATCGCATGATGTTTCGGGAGGCGCAATATATTTACCATAATGCATTAATTTGCAAATACATATATTAATACACCTATTACATACAAATTCCTGAGATGGTATTGTGCATGATTTTATTTACATTTGCGCCCTCAAAGAGAGCTATGATTCCTTGTTGACAATGCCTGTCAGCAGCCAGACGGAGTAATAATCACTACCTTGAATACTACCATGAAGTTTAGTTCAAAAACTATTTTTGTATTGATAACAGGTTTATTTCTGATGTTGCCTGTTTTTACTTTTGCTGCCGGTCTGACAGCTATTCCATTGATTTTCGGGATCCGGACTGAATTCATCCTCTTCGGGTTAACACTTGTTGGAGTTGCGGTTTTTCATAACAAAACCATGTATGTTGCCCTTGCCGGGTTTGCATCCATACTTATACTGAAGTATCTTTTTTTACCCGACTATTCATTTGTCGAGCATATTGCCGGGAGTGCCGGCAAAGAAGGCGAATGGCGCACCCTGCTGAACCTGACCGGATTGTTATTTGGCTTCGGGATACTGGCAAAGATATTTGAGGAATCGGGTATACCCGACAAACTCCCTGCTTTTCTGCCCGACGGCTGGAAAGGCGGTTTTGTATTGCTGGTACTTATATTTTTTCTGTCAAGTTTTCTCGACAATATTGCAGCAGCCATGATTGGAGGCACTGTGGCTGTGGTAGTTTATAGAGGAAAAGTTCATTTAGGTTACCTGGCAGCCATTGTTGCAGCCAGTAATGCAGGCGGATCAGGATCCGTAGTCGGCGACACAACAACAACCCTTATGTGGATTGATGGCGTTAATCCGCTGGATGTAACCCATGCTTATGTTGCTGCATTCTCGGCAGTATTTATTTTTGGAATACCCGCAGCTATTGTGCAGGACAGGTATCACAGCATTAAGAAAAATCCGGATAAAAAAGCAATAATAGATAAAACACGTATCCTTATTGTTGTATTTATTCTTGCCGGAGCTATAGTTACCAATTATTTACTCGATTTCCCGGCATTAGGTGTATGGATTGCTATCATACTGGGATCCTTCCTGCGTAAAACACCCTGGGATGAAATTCCAAAATCAGTGCAGGGTACTATATTCCTTGTGGCACTTGTAACCTGCGCATCCCTGATGCCGGTTGAGGAACTTCCGGCAGCCACCTGGCAGACAGCGTTCTCGCTTGGCTTTGTTTCGGCCGTTTTCGACAATATTCCTTTAACCAAGCTATGCCTCGAACAAGGCGGGTATGATTGGGGCGTACTGGCTTATACTGTTGGTTTTGGTGGTTCCATGCTCTGGTTTGGCTCATCAGCCGGCGTTGCCCTTTCGAATATGTTTCCTGAAATGCGGTCGGTTGTCGACTATGTAAAAAAAGGGTGGTTTATCATTGTTGCTTATATCATAGGATTCTTTATCATGCTGGGAACTGTCGGCTGGCACCCGCATGCTCCTCACCGTAAAGATAAAAACAGCCCTCAAAAAATTGAAGTTTTGACACCTGCTGAAATCACCCGCCAGTAAACTCAAATAAGCTACATAGCTGTAGTCTTTGCATCTTTTGAATAAATTCCTCACCACATCAGAATGAAAAAAATTACATCCCAGCAACATAACGCACTGTCAATGGCAGGTGTGATCATCACCATGGGCATCGTTTTTGGTGATATCGGCACTTCGCCTTTATATGTGATGAAAGCCATATTGAGCGCATCCCGTGGCACTATTGAACTGGATTTTATATTAGGAGCCATTTCGTGCATTATCTGGACACTTACCTTACAAACAACCGTAAAATATGTGCTGATTACGCTCCGCGCCGATAACAGGGGTGAAGGCGGGATACTTGCGCTGTATGCCCTTGTGCGCAAACGCAAAAAATGGCTTTTCGCTTTGGCAATTATTGGTGGCAGCACCTTGCTGGCTGACGGCATTATAACACCCTCCATCACTATTGTATCAGCTGTTGAAGGACTGCAACTCCAATTTCCTTCCATTCAGATATTACCTATTGCCCTTGTCATTGTTGCTGCACTGTTCCTGATACAACAATTCGGCACTTCCGCAATCGGGAAATCGTTTGGACCCATGATGATTATATGGTTCAGCATGCTGGCATTACTGGGGTTTATCCAGATGATCCAATTCCCGGTAATTTTAAAAGCGTTCAATCCATATTATGCCATTCATCTGTTGTATCACTATCCGCATGGATTTTTACTGCTGGGAGCTGTATTCCTATGCACCACGGGAGCCGAAGCACTCTATTCCGACCTTGGCCATTGCGGGATTGCAAATATCAGGGTCAGCTGGATTTTTGTCAAAATAAGCCTTATTATTAATTATCTCGGACAGGGAGCCTGGATACTGATGCAACATAAGGAAGGCGTTACCTTGCCAAATCCTTTCTTTGCCATTATGCCCATGTGGTTTCTGCCACTTGGCGTTTTAATTGCGACAGCAGCGGCTGTAATTGCCAGCCAGGCGCTGATTAGTGGTTCATATACCATTATCAGTGAAGCCATTCAGCTGAATTTCTGGCCTAAAGTCAGGATTAGTTATCCCACTTCCCGTAAAGGACAAATGTATATCTCATCCATAAACTGGTTCCTGTTTGCGGCATGTGTTGTGGTTATTCTCATGTTCCAGACTTCTTCGAATATGGAAGCTGCCTATGGACTAGCCATAACCATCACTATGCTTATGACAACCTTCCTTATGTTATTCTACCTGATAAAAATAAAAAGGAAGGTCTGGATTATAACAACATTCATGTTGATTTATCTTACTATCGAAGGAGCTTTTTTAGCTGCCAACCTGGCAAAATTTGTTCATGGCGGATGGTTTACTATTCTGCTGGCAGGTCTTATTGCCTTTATAATGTATGCATGGCAAAGAGGACGGAGCATCAAGAATCAGTTTACCCGTTTTGTTAAAATATCGGATTATTTAGAGACTATTCAGGATATCAGCCACGATAATACCATTCAGAAATATGCCACTAACCTGGTGTATATAACCCATGCTGATTATGCTACCGATATAGAAACCAAGATACTCTATTCGATATGCAACAAAAAGCCCAAACGTGCTGATACATACTGGCTGCTTCACGTTCACATTACCGATGAGCCGCATACCATGGAGTATTCGGTCGATAAAATTGTACCGGGAGTCCTGATGCGTGTTGAATTCCGGCTTGGATTTAAAGTTCAGCCCCGTATCAACCTCTTTTTTAAACATGTTCTTGAAGAACTGGTTGCCAATAAAGAAATTGATCTGGAGTCAGGATATGACTCGCTTCGCAGGCATCATATTCCTGCTGATTTCCACTACATCATTATCAGGCGTATTCAGAACTATGATTTCGACTTCCCGGCTTTTGAGCAGTTTGTGATGGACACCTACCGCTGGCTGACCAAAATGTCGACATCCGACATTCGCGCTTATGGTCTCGATACCAGCAATGTGATGGAAGAGAAAGTTCCTTTTGTGATTGAGACCGGTAAAAGAAATATTCTGAGAAGGGTTTAACATCCGGATTATATTCCCTGTTATACCTTTGCATGGCATTTCATCCAGAAACAGCAGGCTGTATTTCTGATTCCACGGTAAAAAACAGTACCGAAGCTATCCTCATTTCGTTTACTCACCGGAAAACGGTATTTTTGCAACATTACTGGAAAAGCCGCAGCTGATGAAGATATTCCGTTTAGTACTTCTTTTGCTTATCGTTGGATTGACAACGCTCATTCAATCGTGCAAAGAAAAAAATGATCAGTTCCCTCCGCGCATCTGGAGCGAATACGTTTATAATTCCTCTGCTATAGCTCCACGAACCATTTCCGCTATCTTCTACGAGAATGACCATTCGATTTGGCTGGGATCACAGGGTGCCGAAGGCTTGTTGCTTTACGACGGATACAAATGGAACATTTTTGATAAAACAAAAACAGGTGTCGATTTCGACTCTGTTACTTCCATGGTTCGCGACGGAAACGGAATCCTCTGGGTCGGCTCGAAAAAAGGTCTGATAACGTTTGATGGAAGTACGTGGCATACCATGGCCGCATTCGACGGTTTATGCGTATCCTCCCTTGCTGTCGAAGGAATCGGGAATATTATTGCAGGTATAAAAGGCAAATCAGGCGGCATTGCCACCTTGAGGAATAATACCTGGACTTTTTATACACTTTCCAATTCACTCATCCCATCAGGCAATGTAAACGGCATCGTTTCGGATCGTGAGCAGACACTCTGGCTTGCTACTTCGGATAAAGGAATAGTGAGGTACAAAAACAATGAATGGAAAATCATGGACGCGATTCCATTGCTTTCACAATCGTTTAGCTGCATTTCATCTGCAGCCGATGGAAGTATATGGGCCGGATCGGCAGCATCGCAACTGGTTCATATTTCGGGTGACACCTTTACTGTATTAAACACAGGAACTCCAAGTCCGGTAACATCGCTGGTTATTGCAGGCAACGGCAATATATGGTGCAGCACAGCCGGGGCCGCGCTTGTAAAATTTGACGGCATCAGCTGGACGTCGTATACCTTGGACAATGCCGCTATGCCAGCCAACGATATTCTGTGCGTTGCAAATGGCTTTTCAGGGAAATTGTTCTTCAGCATTGCGGGGGGAAAAGTATATATGATCAATCAATAAGCCGGAGATGAAATATTCAACATCCTACATTTTCGCAGCCCTGCTGACAGCAGCAAGCCTTTATGCACAAGGCCAGAATTTCTATGAAAGCTATATCCCGCAGCATACCTCCGATACAGTAGCCGGAACTGTGAGCGTAACCGTATACAACAATAACTTTGTACGTAACAACGAATATTTCGGCCCTTATACCGAAGGAATAACCTATATCGGTTCTGTTCTTCAGCCTGAAGCAAACTGGGTGCTGAGCAGCAAGTTCAGCCTGAGTGCAGGCTGGTATTTCCGACATTATTACGGTCAGAATGGTTTTGAGCAATCCCTGCCTGTTATCAGGGCCAGGTATAATTTCAGACCCGGAGCACAGCTTATTATCGGGCAGCTGGATGGTCAGCTTCAGCATGGATATATAGAACCCATATATAATACCGATAACTATTTTATTAAAAATCCCGAATACGGGGTTCAGTTGCTGCTGAATAAGAAAAAAATTCATGCCGATGTATTTATGGACTGGGAAAGATTCCTGCTTCCGGGCGAAGACCACCAGGAAGAAATTGTGGGCGGACTGCTGGCCACATATTCGATGAATGATTATGCGGATAAGCACGGACTGAGCTTTCAGTTCCAGAGCATTATTCACCACTTCGGCGGTCAGGTTGATAATTCCGACAGCCCGCTGCAGTCGCGTGCCAATGCAGCAGCAGGATTAACATACACATTGGTGCCAGAATTTAAGCTGTTGAAAAAAGTGAGCCTTTCATCCTATTACATACAGGCACTCGAATTGTCGCAAACCAATACCATTCCATACAAATCAGGCTTCGGACTTCAGCAGACTGTCACTTTTGAGAATGAATGGGCCAAACTGAGTTCGGGCTGGTTTCATGGCGAATTTTTCTTTGCCCCCATGGGCGATTACCTGTTTCAGTCCGTTTCGCAGTTTAACGAGTGGTATACAGGCGAAAAAAGAGACCTTATCACAGCCAAACTTCTGCTTGAACAACAGGTGCTGAAGGGCGTGCATTTCGGAATACGACTCGAAACATACTCGGATATACAGCGAAAAAGTACTGATTTCAGCTATGGCGTGAATATCAGTGTAAATGAAACCGTTTTTGAAAAGATTCTGCTGCATCCTCAGGAATAATTTCAGAGACAGCAGTGACTCAAACATGAACTTCAATCGTACAAGTTTTAACAACTGAATGACCTACAAGCAAACCCTGGCTTATCTTTTCGGGCAGTTGCCCATGTTTCACCGCATTGGGGCTGCCGCCTACAAGGCTGATCTGAGCAATACCCAGACCATGTGCCGGTTTCTGGGCAATCCTGAAAAGAACTTCCGGAGCATTCATATTGCAGGTACCAACGGGAAAGGGTCTACTTCGCATTTTTTAGCTTCCATACTGCAGGAAGCAGGTTATAAAACGGGCCTTTTCACCTCGCCTCACCTGAAAGATTTTCGGGAACGGGTAAGGATTAACGGCCGTACGATCAGCAAAAAGGATGTTTCGGCTTTTGTACGTCAGCACCGGGACGATTTCAGGGAAATACAACCTTCCTTTTTTGAGTGGACTTTTGCGTTGGCTGCCTGGCATTTTGCATCCGAAAAAGTCGACTTTGCCGTAATTGAAACCGGTATGGGAGGCCGGCTCGACTCAACCAACGTGGTTCAACCCATACTAACAGTGATAACCAATATCGGCCTCGACCACACCCAGTTCCTGGGCAATACACTTGCTGCCATTGCAGTCGAAAAAGCAGGTATTATTAAACAGGGCATCCCTGTGGTAATAGGCGAAACAAATACGGAGACCAAAGGGGTATTTGATACCATCAGCGCAAAGCACAAAGCTCCTGTTACCTTTGCCGACCAGAGAATTGTAGTGCAACATGCAAGGTACAGCAAGCATCGCCAGCCACTTCTGCTGGCTGAATTTTATTCGGCAGGAAGCCGGAAACAGTACAAACTCGCTTCTCCCCTTTCGGGAAAATACCAGCTTAAAAACCTGGCCACCGTGCTTGGCTGTATCGAGAACCTGAAACTTTCGGGCATACACATACCCGATGAAAGTATAATGGCAGGCATACGGAATGTTGTTAAAAATACCGGCCTGCTGGGTCGATGGCAGACTCTTTCGCTACATCCGCTTACCATCGCCGATATAGGCCACAACCCCGACGGAATCAGGGAAGTGCTGGAGCAGATCGCATTAACGCCTCACCACAGGCTGCACTTTGTTATAGGCGTGGTTAATGATAAGGATGTTCATACCATGCTGGCTATGCTGCCTAAGGCTGCAAGCTATTATTTCTGCAAGGCCGATATCCCAAGGGGGCTGGATGCCGTTGTGCTGGCAGAACTTGCAAAAGAATTTTCATTACACGGTCAACCATTTGGCAGTGTGGCTGAAGCACTCACAAATGCCAAGCATGCAGCCGCACCTGACGACCTGGTGGTGGTTGGCGGAAGCGCTTTTGTGGTTGCTGAAGTGGTTTAAGAAAATGCAAAGTGAACAGGCAGGCCAAACAGATTTTCAAATACACTCCAAAACCCGCCATTTGTTATAGCCTACCATTTTATGCACTCGGCTTAGTTGTTCTTGCGCACAGTTTGTCACAAAGGAATTTACATCACTCAGAATTAAGCGTGCCTCACTAATGTTTTTGCGCTTGTTTTATTTAGCTGCTTTCAACATCCTTCGCTTGTCATGGGCTACTTGCGCTGGTACTATCTCTAAAACTAATCTTGTGCGGAATTTATTATTATTGGTTCTGTTTAAGGAAAATGCGGAAAATCAATTGTGCTTAGTGCAAAGTGCTCAGTGCTCAGAGAGTATAATGCAGACAAGCTTCAGGATTGATAAATACAAATAAATGATGCTAAGCACATAGCACAATGCACTATATAACAGAATCAATTCCTGCTACAATATTCTAAAACAGAACCTTATTATTTTAAAATGAATAGCTATACGAAAATGAGGGGATTATTGGAAACAAGCTAAATGAATATAGCTTAATATCACCTGCTTTGTTTTTGTCGAAATACAGGTAAAATGGATTAAGCCTGCAGTAAGCATTGTAAATATCTATACTCCATACTTTAGTTCGCTTACCATTGTGACGTGTAAAACTACAAGATAAATCCAACCTATGGTATGCTGGCATACGATAATTATTCTTACCTGGATAAATATGGCTTTCTGAATAGTAACTGCCAATAATATAATTTCCTACATCATAAAATGTCATTGCACTTACCAAGTTTTTATTAGTAGGCATTGTTATAGCATTACCGGTTGAATAAACCCAAATGGCCGAGAGTGTAATATGGTCATTTACATATTGATTTACCACTAAAGATATGTCATGCGTATGATCATAAACATAGGGATATCGTATACCAGAATTGATGTTAGCAAATTGTCGAGTATTTCTAGAAAGTGAGTAAGCTAACCAGCCTGTAATCTTTCCTTCTTTCTTTTCAATTAATACTTCAACACCAAATACTTCACCTTTACCCCCCGATTCTACTTTGTTTTGCCAATCGCCTTTACCTGAGAAAAAAGAAAGCCCTTCTTTAAAATCAATGAGATCGGCCATGTGTTTATAAAACGCTTCCACCGTCAAATCCAAACCAAGCTTTTCTGGGAGGCGATGTAGAAAACCTAGTACAATCTGATGTGAACTTTCTGGTTTAATATTTACTGTAGCCGGAACCCATAAGTCAGCAGGGAGCCCTACTCCAGAATTTGACAACAAATGTATCGGTTGTGTCATGTAGGCATACGATGCTTTCAAAGATGAATTGGATGAAATAGCGTAATTAGCCGTAAAACGCGGTTCCGGTGAATAGTACTTTTTACCATCAACGACAAATCCAGTAAAGCGAATCCCTGTATTCATCGATAAGGCATCAGAAACAGTAAATTCATCTTCAGCATAAAGACTCATTTCAACCGCTTTAATTGTAGGAGAATTGAATGTTGTATCGTTGAGTGTTACATTATTGTCAATGAGCTTACTGAAATTGGATGATGGATTATATTTATGATAAATAAGTGTACCCCCGAACTTAACATGATGTTTATTCGAAGGATAATAATCAAAGTCGGCTTTTGTAATTCCGTCAGAAACGGTTGAATTAAACCCGGTATTCACTACACCTACTTTTTCATGGGTTTCAGTTACATACTTATTGGCATTTGCTATTATGTTGTAATAAAATCGGGTATATCCTATGGTAATATTACCGAAAAGCCGGTTGTTGTATATATGGTTCCATCTAATTGCAAACACGGTGTTACCCCATTGTGTATACCTTTTGCTATTAAATTTGAATTTATTGTCATAACTATCGAAATCGCGTTGATTCGAGAATAACCTATCATGACCAGAATAGAAGCTGAAATAAAGATGATCTTTATCTGAAATCTTATGGTTGATCTTAGCATTTAGGTCATAAATTGTATAACCTGCTGACTGTTTACTCTCAGGGTCAAGCAATAGGAAATAACCTCGCGTTACCAGATCAAATATGCTTCGGCGCAAGGAGATGATTGCTGACGTTTTATCTTTTTTTATTGGGAATTCAAGCGTGAGTTTACTTGATAAAATACCGATTGAGAAATTCCCTTTTATTTCCTTCATATTGCCTTCTTTCATGCGAATATCAAGTATAGATGAGAGCCTACCTCCATAACGGGCGGGGAAACCACCTTTATACAATGTTGCTGAATTGATAGCATTAGGGTTAAACACCGAAATAAAACCACCTATATGATTCACATAGTACATTGGAATATCATCGAGCAAAATCAGGTTTTGGTCAGGGCTTCCCCCACGCACATAAATTCCACTTGTGCCTTCCTTTCCCATCTGCACACCTGGCATGAGCTGGAATACGCGCATAATGTCAGTTTCGCCTGCTAGTTTTGGCAAGTATGCAATTTGTTTCATGGGTAGTTCAAGGATACTAATGATAGGTTTACTTAGGCTGGTTGAAACTGATGTAATAGTGACTTCCTTTAATTGTATCCCTTGTGACAACGAAATTTCTCGCCGGATATTTTTATCAATATAAATTCTAACTACTTCTGTTTTATATCCAACAAAAGAAACCATTATTGTAATTGAATCGGATTTTGCAACGTTAAATGCATAAAATCCATAATTGTTGGTTGAAGTTCCTGTTTTAAGTTCCGTAACATACAAGTTTGCTCCTATAACACGCTCACTTGTAGCACTATCATACACAAACCCACTTATTGTATGTTGAGCTGATGAATGCAGAACCATTAAAGAAAACATCAACAGGAGAAGTTTCATCATCATTTTGTGTGATCAATTAATTCGGTTTTTAAAAAAGTTTGCGAGTAAGCTGCTACAATACCATATCCATTTTTAACATTCGTATATAATGGAAAAGGGTTACCTGTTAAGCCCTCGTAAATCATTTCGGTTATCGAACTGCTTAATTGTAAATTGTACCTATGAATATACCAGGATTTTAAAAAAACATAGTAATTTTTACTAATGGTTCTTAAAATGGTGTAACTCCCATCATTACCATTTATTAGAGGTTTAGTAAAACTTGATGATGATGATGCTGAAAAACTCATTTCGATGTTAAAACCTGAACCGTTATTTCGTTGGTCGGAGAATATGTATGTTTCAGGAAAGAAATTAATTAATCCTTCGTCATCAATGACAGGATCGGGTATTCTGCAAACTGAAGGCAGCGAAATAAAATAAGTACTATCTGTATCTTTCATTTGAAACGCGAATAATACCTCATAGAAATTTACATATTTAGGATCGTCATTGAAAACTATTGAATAGTCGGCATAATATTCTAATTCACCGGCTGAGATATATGGATGATCCCCCTTTTCATATTTTGAATCAATAATTCTTGCACTCTTTGGAACACTATCAGTGCCCTCTACCTGCTCATAGCCCTGTACCCTTGCTTTTAATGTATAACTCATTCCCTCCTTAGCTCTAACTTGTGTAGTATACTCACCATCTTTAGTGTATTTCATTTCTTCAATGAATGTGTTTCCTGTCCAAAGTTCAACAATAGCATTATTTACATACATTGATTCATTGAATGTTACATTTGCTGTATGACTTACATTGGCAACAATAGGCTCATCTGCAATAAGAATACAGTTTAGTACTAATTTTGATACAGGATCAGAGTTTCTTAAGGTAATTTCTTTGCTGCATCCTGCTAATAATAAACAAAGAATACCTTGAATATATAAATGTATTGCTCTCATTTCAAAAATTATGTTACAAATTGCTACCTCTGGATGTTCTAGCTATGATGCCTACTGCATATATAAGGATATAATTTAGTACAATCCAGAGGTAGCAAATATTAGGAGTTAATATGAGTAATTAAAGGATGTGCCTCCTATGCTTGAAGTTAGCGAAGCATAATTGACTAAAAATGCCTCGTAAAACCAAGGGCCACTTGCTATCCAAGTACCATGCGGAGTTAGATTAATAAATGCGTTATTTACTGTTGGATAGGAATAACTGAATGGAGATGTTGGGCAATTCGATGCACCTCCACAGTTGTATGGTGCTACATAGTAGTACAACTCGTGATACACACCGCAACCATAAGAAATGCCTGTATATTTCCCATATTGATAACTCCATGATGCACTCATACTGAATGACTGGTTTCCATTATATTGCCAATTGCCCCAGAAATTAAGTTCCTGATATTCAGCACGAATAATGTAAGTACAATTAACTGCACTATTACAATAAGGATCATTATTAGTACCATAACGTTCTGAATGACCATCAATCCATACACGTTTCCTTTTAGTATAATTCCCTTTCCAGTTTTTATCCCACCGATACCACCCATCACCATCATATGGGTCTGGCAAGCCTAATTTTTTCTGAGTCCAATTAAATCCAGGATATACACCACCTTGTACTTGTTTACTCATTCGCAGAGGAACTGCATCTTCTGTCATTTGCACAATAATATTTTCTGTTGTACAAGTGTAGTTGAGGCTTTTCATAGAAGATATAAGTTTAACGTCACCATTAAGAATTGTTTTGGTGGCATCTGGAGTGTATTGAAAGATTCTCCCTTCAACCGTTACAAATCCATCTGAGTTTACCACGCTATTCATGGCATTATCAGATAAATTGTAATCAAAATAAACATTGCCATCCGGTCCTTTTACTTCTCGTATAAATCCCAAAGCATGAGCCTTGTTGTATATTTCAGAATGAACTTGTGGTTGTGTCAGCCAGTAATTTTGCTCTTCTTGAGGAAGATTTTCATAATGCTTACTAACGGAATCTTCGGCAGCAACTACTTTGTTAAAAACTGATGCAGGTGACTGAATGCCCATTTTTTGTTCCCAGGCATCAACAGATTGGCGGTCGGAAGCGGTTAACTCAAGCATGGTTACATCCATATCGGCCTTTGTTTTAAAAACCAGCATACCATAATTTACTGTTATCTCTGCCGATGGGGCAAAGGCAGCAATTTCAGTGTTCTTCTGCTCATAATGGGTTTCTTTCTTACACCCAGCAATGGCAATTGTTACTATTAGTAACGCAAAAAGAGTTTGTTTAATTGTATTCATCTTTTGTCTAATTTTGCGCTTGTTACCGGTGGCAGGGGAGTGGTTGCTATTAACTTCCTAGGGTATATTGCAGCCATCTCCCCCATGCCGGTA
>CAIJPI010000252.1 GCA_903822525.1 uncultured Bacteroidales bacterium
AACCATTCTTATGCTTCCGGCTCCGAATTCCGATCTTATGTCGTATGGCAGTTTCCTGGCTTCGGTGAACGCACCATCATACCAGGCCATTGATACTGCAGATACAATGGTTGAACGGCTAAGCGAAGAAAGCTACCTGTTTCGTGATGTTTTCGAACGGCAGCAAGGCAAACAGCTTTTGGCTGCCAACACCGATTTGCCTTTTGTAAGCAGGCATTACCCTATAGTTTTTTCTTCCGGAATGCTAACGGTTCCTTTAATCAGCATGCTCAATGGCAGAGCGTTTCTAACGCTTACCAACAGCGGAATGGGCCAGATTTTGCAGCTGGCTGTGCCTCTCGATCCGGGTTTCAGCAATTTCCCTCAGCAGGCGCTGTTCGTGCCGGTGCTTTATAATATTGCACTTATCAGCCATCCTTCGCACGGACTATACAGTATAACAGGCGACAACAAAATGTTACGCATAGGAACCACTGTTCCTTCAGGAGATAAAGTATATAAAATAAAATCGTTGACTAGTGATTTCGAAATGATCCCACAGATCAGCAGTTCGGGAAATATGGTAAATGTTTTTGTTGGAAACCAGGTTCCTGTTGCAGGCAATTTCGAATTGGTGAATGATAAAAATGTTCTTACATCACTTGCCTTTAATTACGACCGTGGTGAGAGCGACCTTTCATGCAACAGTGCCGACCAGTTGGAAGCTTTGCTTGGCAAAGCCCATCTGGAAACATTCAGCGTGTTGAAAACCGGTCAGAAGCCCTTAAACGAAGTTATTGCTCAAATCAACAGCGGGACTCAGCTCTGGCGTTATTTTATATGGATGGCGCTGCTGTTTCTGTTAGCAGA
Source organism: uncultured Bacteroidales bacterium (assembly GCA_903822525.1). Taxonomy (GTDB): domain Bacteria; phylum Bacteroidota; class Bacteroidia; order Bacteroidales; family UBA4417; genus UBA4417. The sequence continues at coordinate 850 of CAIJPI010000252.1, forward strand.
AATATTGTTGATAAGATTCTTTAAAAAATAGCGCTCCGGATTTTATAAATTACTTTCTAAGAGTAAATTTGCACGAATTTATTAGCGTTTAAGGCATACAGTAAATAATCAATACAGGCAATGGACGAGAACGACGAATTGGCAGAAGGAATTTCTGAGGATGAGATCTTACCCGGTGATTTACCCGGTGAAGCAGCAGCAGTTGTTTTTCAGGCTGATGCAGATCCTGCAGATGCCGACGACCTGCATCATACCACCTATTTGCCGGGCATGTATCAGAACTGGTTTCTCGATTATGCTTCGTATGTTATTCTCGACCGGGCAGTCCCCGAAGTACTCGACGGCTTAAAGCCTGTTCAGAGGCGAATCCTGCACAGCATGTGGGAACTGGAGGATGGCCGCTACAACAAAGTGGCCAATGTTATCGGCAACACCATGAAATACCATCCGCATGGCGATGCTTCCATCGGCGATGCAATGGTTCAGATAGGCCAAAAGGATCTGCTTATCGATACCCAGGGAAACTGGGGCAATATACTTACCGGCGACAGAGCAGCTGCTCCCCGTTATATTGAGGCTCGACTTTCGAAATTTGCTCTCGATGTAGCCTTCAACCCTAAAACTACCAAATGGAAGCTTTCGTACGACGGCCGTAATAAAGAGCCGGTGAATCTTCCGATGAAATTCCCTGTTTTACTGGCTATGGGAGTCGAAGGTATTGCTGTCGGGCTGGCTGCAAAATCGCTGCCTCATAACTTTGTGGAACTGATTGATGCTTCGGTGGCAGTGCTCAGGGATCAGGATTTTGTGCTGGTTCCCGATTTCCCTACCGGCGGACTTGCCGATGTTACCCGGTACAACGACGGACTCAGGGGAGGGAAAATCCGCATACGTGCACGCATCAGCCAGCTGGATAAGAAAACACTTGTCATTACTGAGATTCCGTGGGGTACAACCACCGGCGATCTGATCGATACCATTATTGCTGCCAGCGAAAAAGGAAAGATCAAGATTCGTAAGATCGATGACAACACAGCCCAGAATGTTGAAATCCTGATACACCTGCAACCAGGGGTTTCGCCCGATCAGACCATTGATGCCTTATATGCATTTACCGATTGTGAGCGGTCCGAATCGCCTAATTCGTGCGTGATCCACAAAGGGAAACCCTATTTTGTCGGGGTGAAGGAAATCCTTCGTATTTCGGTTCAGCGAACGATCGAAATGATTCAGATGGAACTGCTGATCCGTCAGCAGGAGCTCATGGAATCGCTTCTGTTTGCTTCGCTCGAACGTATATTTATCGAAAACCGCATCTACCGCGATATTGAAGAATGCAAAACCTGGGAAGCCGTCATCAAAGCCATCGATTTAGGTCTTGAGCCTTATAAACCTGAGTTTTACAGGGTGATCACCGAAGAAGATATTGTAAGGCTTACCGAAATCCGCATCAAGCGCATTTCAAAATTCAATGCTTTTAAAGCGGACGAACATATTAAAAGCTTAAATGAAGAATTACGTCAGGTAAAGCACAACCTCGATCATCTGACGGATTTTGTGATTGCCTTTTACGAAAATATCCGCAAAAAATATGCTGCAGGCAGGGAACGCAAGACCGAACTCCGCAACTTCGAAAGTATAGAAGCCTCTGCAGTTGCCGCAGCCACTCAGAAACTGTATGTGAACAGGGAGGAAGGATTTGCGGGCTTCAGCCTGAAGAAAGATGAGTTTGTATGCGATTGCTCTGATATTGATGATATTATAGTTTTCCGTGAAGACGGGACTTTCGCAGTAACGCGTGTTGTAGAGAAAGCTTTCGTTGGCAAAAATGTGATCCATATCGATGTCTTTAAAAAGAACGATAACCGCACTGTTTATCATGTGATATACCAGGATGGCCGTATGGGGGCTGTTTACATTAAACGCTTTGCCGTTACCGGTGTGGTGCGCGATAAAGATTACGTGTTAACAAAAGGAGCCCCCGGATCAAAAGTGCTTTATTTTACTGCTAACCCAAATGGGGAATCCGAAATTATAAAAGTCAGCCTGAAACCGAAACCTCGTTTGAAAAAACTGAATTTCGACTTCGATTTCTCCGAGTTAGCCATAAAAGGCCGCAGCTCGCAGGGCAATGTGCTGAGTAAAAATGCCGTTAAAAAAATAGTTCAGGCCGAAAGAGGGTTTTCCACTTTAGGAGCCCGTCATATCTGGTACGACGACACGGTGATGCGGCTTAATACCGATCAGCGTGGTTTGTATATAGGCGCATTCAAGGAGGATGACAGGATACTTACCCTCACGCGATCAGGGTTCTATAAGCTGATGAGTTTCGATCTGTCGAATCATTTCGAGGAGGATATGGAGCTGATTGAGAAATTCAACCCCGGCAAAGCCCTCACTGTTGTTTATTATAGTGAACCCAAAAAAGCATATTTCGTGAAGCGTTTTATTCCGGAGCCTTCGGATAAAAAAGTATGCATGTACCCTGAAGAGGAAGGGAACAAATTTGTTATTTGCGTTGCCGATAAACGTCCTCAGCTCAGGCTTGAGGTGGCGCAGGTCGTGCTGGCCTATGCGGCGGGGAGCGGGACGAATGTGCCGGGGGCGGGGGCCTCCTGGACGAATGTGGCGATGCTGGATGACGGGCTGCACGGGGACGGAGTGGCGGGGGATGGTGTGTTCGGCGGATGGATCCCGGGTTTCCCGGCCGGGTGTGTGGCGGGTTACTTTGTCCGGGCGGCGGACGGCCTGGGGGCGGTGGCCCTGGATCCGGCGGCGGGGGCTGCCGGGCCTTATTCCTCCGTGGTGGCAGGGGGGATCTCGAACCGGTCGGTGGGGTTGTTCCTGAACGGGGCGGGGGCGTGGCCGGGCTA
>CAIJPI010000253.1 GCA_903822525.1 uncultured Bacteroidales bacterium
AACGCCTACACAGGTGAAGATGTAAGTGATCGTTATTTAATTAGTTACCTCGAGCCTGTCTTCGTAAAAAGTATTTTTAAATTATTGTCCGGTTGGGATTTTTAGGAAGAATATAATTAACCTAAGCGAAAACAAGTTATCCAAAATGCTGATAGACTGAATATTAGATATATAATTTTACACAACAAACCATATATTGTAAGTAACTTAAGCGCAAATTTCCACAAATGGATAAAATCCTCAAACTAAGTAAACAATATTTTGTTAAAGTAATATGTCAATATTTTTAGCTTGCATTTAACTGTGGTGTAACCTTGGATTAGTACCATTATCAACCAACCTCAAATCATTTATTATGAAAAATTTATTTACACTGATTTCACTACTGGGCTTTATTTCAGTATCGTTTGCCCAGCAGTTACCTAACCTGCCGATTCCCTTAGGAGCAGGAAATGCCGAAGTATGGAATGGTTCGATTTATCACTTTGGTGGTTCAAACAATTGGTCCGGTACCACTGTGTATCCCCGGGTTTATAAATACAACGGTACCAGTTGGGAATATCATGATAGCATTCCAGATAATAATCTTTGGGATGTGGAAACAACCCTGGTTGGTAATAATGTATATCTTTTGGGTGGTTGGCCTGGCGGACCAACACTGAACAGGAGGTACAATCTTACCAGCGGGGAGTGGGTTAATTTAAGTCCAAGTCCAAATGTTTCGCAAACCTGGGGAATAACAGCAGAAGAAATCAATGGCGTAATTTACCTTTTCAATTCAACAGGAAATGTATATGCTTACAACATTTCTGATGATACCTGGACGACAAAAACAGCAAACACAGCATCCGGATCATGGGATATGAGTTCCATTCTTTTTCATGGTGAAATTTATATTATTGGCTGGAGTAACCTTGCTTTTTATAAATACTCACCGGCAACTGATCAATGGACCAGCCTTGCAGATTCGCCATACCAGGTTGGCGCATGTGCATTTGGCATTATAAACGATTTAATTTACGGTGTTGGTGGTAATGCAGGGGGTGGCTCAGTTGCCGGGTATAAAAGCATCATCGTTTACGATATTACCACTGATTCATGGAGAATAGATAACCTTGAGATCAGCTCCAAAAGGCATTGGATGGCTACGGCTACTTATGAAGGAGGATTGTATGTTGTTGGCGGAATCAATGAATTCGCTCAGTCAGTTGATACGGTAGAGGAGATTGTTCCGCAAGGCACTGCAGGAATTTCTGATAAAATGGCATATAGCGGAGGATACAACCTTGAACAAAACTTTCCCAATCCGTTTAAATCAACTTCAAATATATCTTTTACATTACTGGAATCTGCTTTAACTACGTTAAAGTTGTATGATATGCTTGGAAATGAGGTAGCTATATTAGTAAATGAAACAAAATCACCCGGAAGGCATTCGGTAGATTTTGATGTAAAAGGATTAGCCTCTGGTGAATATTCCTATCGTTTGAAGTCTGGAAAATTTGTTCAGACTAAAAAGCTTTTAGTACAAAAATAGATCTGGCATTTTACCCATTAGCCGCTTATTTTGACATAGTAAAAACCGGTTTCATAGTAGCCGGTTTTTTTATTCTGATGAAATTTCCGGTGTAAGCTAACTTATGCGTTCACTATTCTTGTAAATATAGGATAAAACAGTCTAACTGACTAATCTCCGTCGACCAACATTAACAATCATATTTGTTTGAAAAGGAATAATATAATATGTTCAAGGTTTTTCGGCTTGCGGTGGTCAATCAGTTTGGCTTGTTCAAGGAATCTGGCAGAAAAGAAAAAACACCTACACGTTTGAAGTGTAAGTGTTTCATTTTCAGTTGTTTACTATGTGGGCCCACCTGGACTTGAACCAGGGACCTACTGATTATGAGTCAGTTGCTCTAACCATCTGAGCTATAGGCCCTTTTAATAAAATGTAAGTCCACAATTGGAATTACGGGTGCAAATCTACAACTTTGTGCTCAAATTTAAAGCCTCAATTTAATTTATTTTTTACAATGGGAATCCAGCCTTCCGAAATACGGAATATTATCTTCGATCTGGGTGGTGTTTTACTGAACATCAACCCTTTACTTTCGTTGCTCGAATTTGAGCGTTTAAGCGGAATCAGCAGGGAGGAATTAACAAAACGACTTGCAGAGGAACATGTTTTTGAGAAAATAGATACCGGAAGCTTTGATCCATCTCAGTTCAGGAGTGAATTGTGCCGGATTATGAACCATACCGCCAGCGATGCCGAAATCGACCATGCATGGAATATCCTTTTACTCGACTTCCCTGCCTCGAGGCTTGAACTCCTGCAACAGCTGGGGAAAAACTACCGCCTGTTTTTATTATCGAACACAAACATCATCCATTTCAGGCAGTATACACAGGATTTTTACAACACGTATAGCATACCGCTTACCGGTTTGTTCGAAAAAGTATTCCTTTCCTATGAAATAGGCATACATAAGCCGGATGCAGGCATTTACCAGTATGTACTGCAAAATGCCGGTCTTGTACCTTCGGAATGTGTATTTATTGACGACTCGTTACAGAATATAACAGCTGCTGCCTTAGAGGGCATGGCCGGGATACATATCACCCAGGACTATGATGTTACTGCGTATTTTGATAACGGATGGCTGAGAAGCAATATGATACCTGCTATTTATTAGCTGCGGTATCAGGCTGAAGTTCTTCTCCCTTTAATCAGGTTATTCGCTTTTCCTGACTTCTCACTCAAAGCTACTGCAGATCTCTGCCGTCGTCCTTCAGCATGCGGTAGATGGTGGTTTTGCCGATATTCAGTTTGTCGGCCACCATGCGTACTTTATTATCGTATTTATTCAGGTAATGCGTAATAATGATCTTGATATAATCGTCGAGGGTTGCCTCCTCGCTTACAAAATCAATCATGGCACTGGTATTCGGAAGTTTTACATCCTCGGCATGAATGGTAGTGGTGTTGGTCATTACTGCGGCCAGTTCCACAATTGCCTTTAGTTCGCGCACATTGCCTGGAAAAGGGTACTTGCGAAACTTCTCCATGGCCTCGGCCGAAATGGTAAGTTTCGGCATATTATTTTTAACAGTGAATTCGTCGACAAAAAACCTGGCCAATAAAAATATATCATTTCCGCGCAGACGCAAAGGAGGAAGTTCAATAGGAAGGCCTAACAGCCTGTAATACAAATCTTCCCTGAAATTTCCTTTTTTCACTTCTTCGAGCAGGTTTTTATGGGTTGCCACAATTACGCGAACATCCAGTTTCTGAGCTTTATTGGAACCTACACGCACCACTTCTTCTTCCTGTAAAACCCTGAGCAGTTTCGACTGCATATTCAGGTCCATATCGCCTATTTCGTCCAGAAAAATAGTGCCATGGTTGGCTTCTTCGAACCGGCCAATACGCTGGTTATTGGCACCGGTAAACGAACCTTTCTCATGACCGAACATCTCGCTTTCGATTAGTTCGCGCGGAATTGCGGTAACATTTACTGCAACAAAAGGCTTTCCTTTCCGTTTCGAATTAAAATGTATGGCTTTGGCAACCAACTCTTTACCTGTGCCTGTTTCGCCATGAACAGAAACTGAAATATTGGTTTTGGTAGCTTTCTCAATAAGTCGGAATACTACATTAATAGCAGGACTATCGCCTTTAATCAGGTTGTTGAATTCGTATTTTTTTCCAATCTCATCTTCCAGGTTCGAAATACGTTGCTTCAGGTTAAAATTTGATTTAATATTCCGCATTACCGACCATATTCGGTCCTTGGTATCCTGATCCTTTAACACGTAATCGTAAATTCCTTTTTTAAGCAGTTCAACGGCGGTCGAAATATCCTGCTGACCCGAAACAATGATAACAGGCAAGTCAGGATCAAATTCCCTGATACGCTTCAAAACCTCAAAGCCACTCATATCAGGAAGATTAAAATCGAGCGATATAGCCGAAGGCCCTTTATATAAATTAGCAAGCATTTCTTTACCCGAGGTAAAGACTGTTACTTCATAGTCAGGGTTCTGTGATAAATGATACGAAAGTATTTTCGCATACATAAGGTCATCCTCTACCACAAATATTTTAAATATATCCATAAGTGTCCTTTTCTATTGTCAATTTCCTAAAAACGGAAAAGTAACAAAGTTAAGTTAAAAAAAGGCAAAATTCCCAAAATGGGACTTATTTTTTCATTTCCGAAAAATACTTAGCGTCATCGCCGGTTTATTTTACAAATTTGTGACCCGGGAATTCCCTTAGCTGCATCAAATCAGCCATTAAAATCTATGTCAGACAAGTCCCGGCTGTAAAAACGTAAAATATCTGTAACTAATATGTTATCAATACTATAGATAACACGTAACAAAATCTGCTGTTTAAAATAAAACATTAAAGAGCCCGGGCGATAAAACATTTTTTTTTGATTGACTACCCTAAAAACTTCTGTCTCTCTTTATTATCACTTTTAAAAAAAATAAGGCCTGAAATAGAGCACAAATTTCGTGACAAAGTGTTTTTGCACTTAAAAATTCTTGTTTTGGAAGCTTTATCCGATAAATTGGATACGAGAATCTTGTCTTTCGTTTCAGTACCTTCATGACATAGACTATTCCTCAGGGAATATCCAATGATAAAAATGAAATATAAAATTTTTAAACCATAAGAGGATGGAGATTTCAAGTTGCTTCATAAGGAAATCACTGTTGCAGGTTTAAATTCAGCAACATATCTTCAATTTCATTAAAGCTGCGCCTGGTAAGCATTTCGAGCCTTATTTTCTTAAATCCCGGCAGTGCTTTAAAATACCCGGCATACTGTTTTCGCATTTCGATAATGCCTTTATATTCGCCCTTTTTCTCAACAGCCAGCCTAAGGTGTGCCAGGCTTACCGCAATGCGTTCGCCCAAATCAGGTGGCGGAATAATTTCGCCATTGCGCATAAAAGTCTTAATGGAATTGAATATCCAGGGGTTTCCAATGGCAGCCCTTCCCACCATAATGGCATCCACACCGTACCTGTTGAACATTTCGGCTGCTTTTGGGGCGCTGTCGATATCGCCGTTTCCGATTACCGGAATACGGATCCTTGCATTATTCTTTACCTCGCCAATTAGCGTCCAGTCGGCTTCACCCGAATACATCTGAGCACGGGTGCGACCGTGTATGGTTAAGGCCTGAATGCCGACATCCTGCAACCTTTCGGCAACATCGGCAATCACCTTGCTGTTTTCGTCCCACCCCAGTCTGGTTTTAACCGTTACAGGCAGTTTTACGGCATTTACCACTTCGCGGGTAATAGCCACCATAAGCGGAATATCTTTGAGCAGGGCTGCTCCGGCGCCCTTCATAGCCACTTTTCGTACGGGGCAACCGAAATTGATATCAATCAGTTCAGGATTCTGCTCTTCGGCAAGCAGGGCAGCGTTTCTCATAGCTTCCACACCGTTGCCGAAAATCTGGATTCCCAGAGGCCTTTCAGCCTCATCGAACATCATTTTAGTGGTGCTTTTAACCGCTGACCTCACCAAGGCTTCGGACGAAACAAATTCGGTATAAACCAGATCAGCACCATGCCTGACGCAGATGTTGCGGAATGCCGAATCGGTAATATCCTCCAGTGGAGCCAGAATTACCGGGAATTCACCCAGATCAGTTTTACCTATAACCATCGATGTTCGTTTTTGTGCTGCAAAAATAGCAACATTAGCGAGCGTTTACTATTAAAGCTTATTCATTACTTTTGCCTCAAACCACAAACCATGCTCAGAGGCGCCTATTGTACTGTTAATCCGTTGAGTAAACTTATCATCCTGATATCCCTGTTATTCAGCTTTCTGCTTTTTTCGTCGCTTGTTGGGATTTTAGTCCTGGTGCCGTTCTACGGTTCAGGCGTCGCTGCCCTGCTCTCATCGCCCGATTTTACAGATCCATCCGTTATCAATGCACTGAAAGTATTGCAGATACTCAATATGGCCGGCGGATTGCTACTTTCCGCCTTACTTTACCTCTGGCTCTGCAACCCGCCGAAAGAGACATTTATTGCTTTTAAGAAACCTATAAGCACGGCTGTAATACTTTTATCGGCACTTCTGATTGTACTGGCACAGCCTCTTATCGGCCAGGCGAACGAGCTCAACAGCATGCTCCGACTGCCCGAATGGCTATCGTTTGTTGAAAACTGGATGAAAAGTGCCGAAAAGCAAGGTGAACTCATTACAGAGGCTTTTCTCTCAACTACATCAGTACCCGGTCTGACTGTAAATATATTTATGATTGCGATTTTACCTGCTTTTGCCGAAGAAGTGCTTTTCAGAGGTGCACTTGCACGTTTGCTTAAGGACTGGACAAAAAATGTTCACCTGGCGGTATTTCTTTCAGCATGTATCTTTGCAGCCATCCACCTGCAGTTTTATGGATTCCTGCCCCGGTTTTTGCTGGGTGCAGCCCTGGGGTACCTTTTTTTCTGGAGCGGAAGTTTATGGCTGCCCATTGTGGCACACTTTACCAATAACATGCTTTCTATAACTATTGAATTTCTTTTTCGAAAAGGAATTATACATACCAACGCTGATAACTTCGGGATGGATAATGCTGCCTGGCTGATAATAATCAGCATACTCAGCGTAACAGGCTTGTTATATCTTATTTACGATGCGACTTCCGGAAAGCAAAAGGTGGAAAATTATAAGGCCTGATGGAGGGTCTGTTTCTCCGGGAGATTATTGCTAAAAGCCTGACCCGAATTCAACTTGCTTAAAAACTTAATACCGGAATCCTTTATAATTTGTCTTTATTCAGCTTCGATGTGGAATAATTTATTTTGAAAGCGCTCGCTTTACGGAGTTCCTGTTTCACATCGGTTACTATACCCATGCGTGTATCGGCATCAACTTTCAGGGAGGTAGTGAGTAATTTGCGATCGAATTCGTTGCGCGATTGCCTCTCGGCGGCAACAAAAGCCTGTATAGATGCCACGGTGGCATACGAGTCGTTGAGCTGAATGCGCGACTCGGTACCCAACTCGGCATTCAGGGGTTTGCCGATATAGATAAAGCTGACTAATGATTTTTTCTCGAGTTTCTGTACTTCGGTGGCTTTGGGGGGCATGATCTTAACCAGAAGTGTGGAAGTACGGATGGTAGTAATAACCATAAAGAAGAATAGGAACATAAAGATAATATCCGACATGGATCCGGTGTTGATACCCGGAACAGCCCTTCCACCTGCTTTTTTAAACCGTGCCATCTTATTTGCCTCCTATATTTTCGGGTTCGGCTTCCGAAATAGCCACCGGAATAGCCTTGGTAATGGCCTCTGAAGCAATTTCATCTTTTAAATCTGTAAACGGGACTCCGAATTTTTGCTTCGAGAGTTCGTTTCGCAGCTCGTTGACAGCAGCGGTAAGCTCATTCTGAACCTGAATATAGGCTCCGTATGATGTTCCCCTGTCGTTTTTAAGTGAAATGACCCCCTTCGAAACGGCTATTCTGCCGAGGCCTTGTATTTCCTTTATCTCCTTTTCTGGAAAATCAGCCCTGTTTCCGGGGTTCGACAGGAAAGTTTTTACGGTTTCTTTTAACTCTTTAATATTGATTGGCTTTCCCTGAACAAGAAGGTAATCGCTCTTGTTAACCAGCACTTTCAGCACATTTCGATCCTTTATGTTAACCGATTTTTGGGTGGCAGGGGCCAAAGGCGGCAATTTCCTGGTGATACCCTGGTCGGTATTGATGGAGGAAGTAAGCAGAAAAAAAGTAAGCAGCAGAAATGAAATATCTGCCATGGAAGCCGTATTTAAATCTGGTGTTCTCCTGGGCATAAAAATAATATTTAGCAGCCTATTTAAACCATCGGGCAACGACTGTGTAAAGCGTAATCACAATAAAACCGGTGGCAATGATGTAAGTGCTCAGCAGCCCGGCCCCCACCCATTTGGAAGTTTGTGCCGATACATGCATTTTGGTATAAAAAGCACTCTGCTCAGCAGGAGAAATGATATAGGTAATAATGAGCACAATTACCAATATTCCGACGCCGAGCAAGGTTCCCCGGGGATTTTTCACATTCCCTTTTACCAGCGAAATGACCGGGAAAATAAGTAATGAAGTAAAGGCAACAAAGAGCATAACGTAAGCCAGGATGATGCCAATATCAATCAGACTATCCATTTTAAGGCTTTTTTGTGTTTTTATGTTTTACCAGTATATCCATGAAACTGATGGTTGAATCTTCCATGCTGTTAACAATAGATTCAACTTTTGCAACCAGGTAGTTGTATATAACCTGAAGAATAATCGCAACTATAAGTCCGAATACGGTTGTGAGAAGAGCTACCTTCATTCCTCCGGCAACAACGGTAGGTGAAATATCGCCAGCAACTGCAATAGCATCGAAAGCCATAACCATCCCTACTACTGTGCCCAGAAATCCAAGCATAGGCGCCAGGGCAATAAAGAGTGTGATCCATGAGAGGTTGGTTTCGAGACGTGCCATCATAACTCCTCCATAAGAGATAACAGATTTTTCGACCATATCAAGGCCTTCGTTATACCGGTCAAGTCCCTGGTAAAAGATGGAAGCAACCGGGCCACGGGTATTCCGGCACACGCCCTTAGCTGCGTTGATGCCGTTGGTCTGTAGTTCGCTCTCAACGTGGTTCAGCAATTTGGCCGTATTGGTAGTGGAGAGGTTTAAGTATATAATGCGTTCGATACTCAGCCCCAAGCCTATGATAAGGCATAGCAGAATGGGAGTCATCCATCCGGCACCACCTTCGATAAATTTATTTTTCAGCACCTGGTGAAAGGATTCGGTGGGTTCGGCGGCAAGTTCAGTGGATTCAGAAACAGGGACAGCGGCAGAATCAAGCATTAATGCTTCGAGGGTATCGGTTGCTGCCGGCTGCACCGAGGTATCCTGAGCAAAAACAAAATCCGAAAACCCGATCGAAAGAATTAAAGCCAATAACAGGAATGCAATTACTTTTTTCATAGCGTAACTGTTTTGAGGTTTTTTTGAAAGCAGGGATGAATCAGCTGAAAATAAAATAGTGCGGAGAGGATGGGATTCGAACCCATGATACCCTTTTGGGGTATACACACTTTCCAGGCGTGCGCCATCGACCAACTCGGCCACCTCTCCGTGAAATTTCAGATAAAGAACTATCCCGGATACTTATCCGGAACGGGCGGCTAAATTACAAAATTATTTCACAAACCCGGACTTATTGTGCATTTATTATGGTTTCCACGAAACTTCGGGGTTTTTCGGGTTTTGTCCGGGAAACGATATGTCTGTAAGCGGTTTCAACATCACAACTTCATGGTCTGCTTTCGGGCAACCTGATACAGGGTAAATATATATCCCGCCATACTATATAACTCCGGAATGTAGCTTTTTTTGATAGTGTCGGAGTGAAACGGATAAAAAGTAAAGAAGAGCGGCAAAGTTTACTGCACCGTATATCAGGTAGGTATGGGGTAAACCAATACTATGTGCCAGGTATCCTGTGAAAAGCATTCCAAGTCCGATTCCGAGATCAAGTCCTGAAAACAGAGTGGAATTGGCAGCACCGCGTCGCTGGGGTGGTACCAGATTATTTACCATAGCCTGAAAAGTTGGAAAAACGATCCCGCTTCCCAACCCAAGCAGGAAGCCCGACACCATAAATGCAGTGGTATTGATAAGCAGACCAAGAATGATGTGCCCAAAAGCGAGCAGGAGAATCCCAACAACAGAAAGTATTTTCGGACCATGCCTGTCGAATATTTTTCCCATATAAAGACGGGCCAGTGTAATGCCTGCAGCAAAAACAATAAAAAATACGCCGGTATACCCAATGCCGGTTTTAAGGGCATAAAGCGAAATGAACGAGACCAATCCACCATACGTTATATTGATCAGAAGTAAGTTAAACGTTACCGGCAGAGAAGATGATTCCAAAAGATTCCGCCATGCAAACTTAGCCTTGCCTGCATGAGGAACAACAGGGTAACGGATAAACAGTGTCATCAGAAAGCCTGCAAATGCTAAGGCACCTGCGCAGGCAAACATCAATGTATAGGTATTATTCTGTGTAAGCTGAAGTCCGGTAAAAGGTCCGACCGCCATAGGGATTGTCATGGCCAGACCGTATAAACCTATTCCTTCGCCTCGGCGGTTTGCTGGCACAATGTCGACAATAAGCGTGCTGCCGGTTGTGGTAGCTACCCCCCAAACCAATCCATGCACGAAACGCACAATCAGTATCAGCGTAAAAGCTCCTGCCAGAGGATAGCTGGCGAAAATAATAGCAAACAGCAGGATGGCCGGAATAAAAAACATTTTACGGCCATATCTGTCGATCATAAAACCTGTAAAAGGCCTGATAAGTAATGCAGCCAGGGTATATACAGCCAGAATTAGCCCTGTTTGCCCCTCTTCTATTTTCAGAACATGGGTCAGGAAAACAGGAAGCGTTGGCAGCAGAATATAAAAAGCGGTAAACATCAACAAACTGGCAAAAAATACCAGAACGAAATTGCCTCTGAAAATGGAATTGGTTGTTGCTGACATTTGATTTTGTTATTATATCATCCGATATAAATGTACATTTGTATATATAAACGAATTTTGAAGTAACTCTTTCCAGAACAAAGGTATCAATTCATTCGCTTGAAAATACCCCGCCTGAGCTGATAATCCACTTTGCCATTGAATTAACTCATTTATTCAGGATAAAAACAACAGTTCCCAGAACAAAACAGGAAGTTTCGAGTTTGTTTTGTAAGGATTTCAGCATGAAAAAATTTGCTATCATTTCCGTTATTCTTCTTTTTGCTGTTGCTGAGATCTATGCGCAGCAAAGTTTTTTCCGTGCACGGAAAAGTAAAGTTGAATTCAAATCGGATGCACCCATGGAGCTGATAGAAGCATCATCCGAAAAAATACAAGGTGTAATTGACACTGAAAAACACACCTTCGCTTTCACTATCCCTACTGAGTCCTTTAAAGGATTTAACAGTCCGTTGCAGCAGGAACATTTTTATGAAAATTACCTCGAGGCCAAAGCCTTTCCAACCTGTTCATTTAAAGGTAAAATAATCGAACAGATCGACTTTACACATGATGGCATATATACAATACGGGCTAAAGGAGAGCTGGATATTCATGGTGTTGTACAGGAACGGATCATTAAAGTCAGGTTGCGTATTTCGAAAGGCCTCATAAAAGCAGATGCTGCCTTTACAGTTCTGCTCCAGGACCACGACATCACCATCCCCAGGGTGGTATACCAGAAAATTGCAGAAGAGATAAAGGTGGTTATCGCCATAGAATTTGAAAATAAAAAATGAGGCACCTTTTTCAACAAATTATGATCCGGATCAAATGCTTACAACAAAACGTCAGAATTCATAGTACTTACCCTTATACAAATCCGCTAAAGAACACACGAATTAAAAGCATGAATATTTTAAAAACAGTAAAATACAATCAGGTAAAATTCCTTTCGTTATTGTGTTTTCTGGCCATACAGATTTCGAGTGTTTCCGGCCAGAATCCATATTTCAGAAGTATAAAATTACCTGATGAAATACAGCAGACCTCCATTACCTGCCTTTATCAGGATAATAACAGTTATATGTGGATAGGCACAGGCAAAGGACTTTACCAGTACGATGGAAACGACTTTATATACTTCCCTGGAAACAGCAGACTCAGTTCACTTCCGATTTCGGCCCTGTACATGACTCCTGATCAAACCCTTTGGATTGGAACACGGAAAGGCGAGATATATCACTTAAAAGGAGACAGCCTGAGGCTGTTCGATCCCGAAGAAGGTAATCCAAAAGTCTCCATAACAGCTTTCACCTCCGATAAACAAGGAAATTTATGGTTCTCAACCTATGGTGAAGGGGTATATTACTACGACGGAAAACACATTTTCAATATCGACACCGACGATGGATTGACAGATAATTACTGCTACACTATAACACCTGATAAACAAGGTCGTATGTGGGTTGCAACCGATGGAGGAATCTCGCTTTGCAGCCTTGTAAAAGGCAAAAAACATATCAGCAGCTTAACCACCTCCGATGGTCTGCCCGACGACATTGTACAGAATATAACAGCCAACGGAAATCTAATGTGGGTTGGCATGGAGGATGCAGGAATCTGCAAAGTGGATATAAATTCACTGAAAATTACAATTCCTGATGCTTCGAAGAAATGGGCCTACGGACCGGTCAATAATATTATTCCCGGCCAAAACTGGTTATGGCTGTCGAGCGAGCGAAACGGGGTACTATGCATTAATCCGGCAACAGGTGAAATGAAGGGCAAGTATACCAGAACTGACAACGCCAACATCCAACATGTCAGCCAGATGTATGCCGACAGGCAAGGGAACTGCTGGATAGCAAGCGGAAGCCAGTTATTTCTTTCGTTAGGCCAGGATTTGCTTTACTTTACTGAATTCGACCATACAACAGGAAAGAATGTTCACAGCATTCTTTCCGACAGCTGGGGAAATACATGGTTCAGTAATGAGGAGGGGCTATTCATACTGGATGCAAAAAGCAAAAAGACGAATAAAATCAACCTTCCCATAAAAACGCTTACGCATATTATCAGCCTTTACGAGGATAGCAGAGGATATATTTGGGCTGGTACATTTGGCAGCGGCTTATTTTGCATTAATCCTGACCGCAAACGGGTAAGGCTCTTCGGCGAAAGCGATGGCCTTTCGAACGGCAACATACTTTCAATTACCGGTAAAGGAAATGAGATATGGCTGGCTACACTTGGGGGTGCATATAAATGTAATATAGAAGGCGATCCTTTATCAGGCAAATCAAAGGTTTCCTTTTACAATTACGGGGACCAGCATTTTCCGGGCAATAATTATATCTATTCGGTTTTTATCGATTCGCAAAACAGGGTGTGGTTTGGAACCGATGGGAAAGGGATTTCCAAGCTCGAAAAAGGCAGGTTTGTTAATTTTGACAAAGCACAGGGCCTGAAAAGCAATATCATCTATTCGATTGCCGAGGATAGCAACGGCGATATCTGGTTCAGCACATCCAATGCCGGAATATACCGCTATAACGGGAAATCGTTCCGCCATTACACCCTTGCTGACGGCCTGAGCGATTTGACTATAACAGGTATTCTGGCCGATAAAAATCATCATTTGCTCCTTATTCATAATAATGGCGTCGATATTCTGGATACGCACAACAATACTTTTCTGTATTATTCAGCCAATGTTGGCATGTCGGAAATAAATCCTGACCTGAATGTATGTTCGCTCGAAGGTGATAATGTGGCATGGCTGGGCACTCAACACGGTCTGATCAGAATGCAGATACCTTCGGATTTAAGCCAACGCCAGCCTTCGCTGCAGATGGATATGGTTTCGGTATTTATGGGGAAAGAAAATTATATAGGAACTCATCTGTTTTCGTACGATCAGAACCATATTTCATTTCATTTCAATGCACTCTGGTATATTGCCCCTACCCTGGTTAAATATCAGATCAGGCTTAAGGGTTACGATATTGACTGGCTTGATACCCGCAATAACCTTGTAGCTTATTCGAACCTTCCACCGGGGCAATATACCTTTGAGGTACGGTCATCTATAAAGGGAAATTTTGACCGGGCTGTTGTTAAAGATTATACATTCTCTATACAAAAGCCTTTCTGGAAAACCAACTTATTTATACTGGCTGCGATCCTGTGCATAGCCCTGCTGGTGTACATGATTGTTCGTCTGCGCGAAAATGCGCTAAAAAAGCGTGATGCCGCTGAGCATGAAAAAATAATGTTCCAGTTTCAAACCTTACGAAGCCAGGTTAACCCACATTTTCTATTCAACAGTTTCAGTACGCTCATTTCGGTAATTGACGAAGACAAGGCTGTAGCCATTGAATATGTTGAGAAACTATCGAAGTTTTTCCGCGACATACTCGATTACCGCGATAAAGACCTGATCCCGCTCAGCGAGGAACTAAAACTTATAGATACCTATTACTACCTTCAGCAAAAACGCTATTGTAAGAACCTCAGTCTCGAGATTGAAGTTGGCAGAAAAGAGCTTCAATCGCTTATTCCGCCAATGGTTTTACAGATGCTTGTGGAGAATGCAATCAAACACAACGTGGTTTCGGCTGAGCAGCCCTTGCGCGTGCGGATATTTACTGACGAAAAGCATATCATTATTATTAACAACCTACAGCCCAAAAAAGCTGGTATTCCTTCTACAGGAATAGGCCTTGCAAACATACGCAACCGTTACAAGCTGCTGGGATTCGGTGAAACAGCCATCGATACTACGGCAAACGAATTTATCGTAAAACTTCCCATAATTTATTCCGCAAAATGAACGTTTTAATTATTGAGGATGAATCGGCAACAGCCCGCCGCCTCCAGAAACTACTCCTCGAAATTGACCCGGATATACAAGTTCTGGCCATTCATGAGAGTATTGCTCAAACCGTAAACTGGCTTAAATTACATGGCGAACCCGACCTGATGTTTATGGATATCAACCTTTCGGATGGCTTAAGCTTTGAAATTTTTACCGAAATTGAAGTGAACTGCCCTGTTATTTTCACAACCGCATACGATCAGTATGCCATTCAGGCTTTTAAGGTAAACAGTATCGACTACCTGTTAAAGCCGGTAGTAAAGGATATTCTTTCGGAGAGCATTCGCAAATACTATAAATTGCAGCGTCCTGCTGCCGAAAATAAGCTGGATATTGCCAAACTGGCCCTTGCCCTTGGCATTCAGAAACCGGATTACATGAAAAGGCTTGTGGTGCGCTACGGTGAAGTTATAAAGGCTATTGAAGTGAAAGATGCCGCCTACTTTTATTCGGACGAAAAAATAGTATTTATGGCTCTGAAGGAAGGCAAAGCCTATCCTGTCGATTTTACCCTCGATCACCTGGAAGCGCGCCTTAACCCGGAGTTATTCTTCCGTATCAACCGCAAATTCCTGATAAACTATCATGCTATCGAAAAAATGATCTCATACAGCAAATCGAGGATAAAGGTCACGCTAAACCCGCCCTGTGAACTGGAAGCCATTTCGAGTACCGAACGCTCAGGCGAATTTAAAGAATGGCTGTCAGGCAAATAGGCAAAGCACGCTCAAGTGCAATAGGTTGTTGGGAATGTTTTGATTTTAAAATGGTGCTGATGCGGGGTGCTCAGTGCTTTGTGCTTAGTGCTCAGTGCTTAGTACAGAGTGCTGGGTGCAATGTACTGAGTAAGTATTCAATTTACCTTTTTCCGGTTAGTATATGAAATTGTGATTCAGCAATATGGCACCTGGAATCTGGATCCTGGAACTTAGAAATCATATTTATTTTGAAATAACACTACTCCAAAAACTTTCGAAAGTTCGAGATAGTGCTATTACTGAACCTGAGGAATTGTAACTGTAAACGATTTTACACTGGCGTTACCGTTTTTATCCAGCAGGCGAAGTTCATAGGTGTACTGATTGTCGTCCTGAGCAGTGTTGTCAATAAAACTGCTGCCGGTCATATTGCTGTTAAGTACCATCAGCGGCGACTTGCTACTTGCCTGACCATACTTACGCGCCAGGGCATAAGCGGTACAGTTGCTTTTCCTGTTTGCCACATCATCCCAGAAAAGGGTGATTCCGCCTTTCGACGGGAATGCATAGAAATAAGCGACATCTTCAGGATCGATAATCATTGAAACCGGTAATTCATCCGATAAACTGCTTATGCCGGCACCTGGTTTTTCGTTGCGGACAGCATAAAGAACATCTTTCATTTCGTCAGGAGCCAGCGTTGAATCAGTAAAAGCAATAAAAGGGGATCTGGCAGTCTCCATCATAACAGGCAACGAAACCATTCCTCCCTTTATGTTCCTGTATACCCTGATATGCGTTGCTGAGGTGTCATTTACTTCGACCAGCAGCCTGATCATACTGCCGTTAACCACTGCTACCTTACGGAGAACAGGGGCATTCAGCTTTTCATTCATTACAATCCCTGGAACGGAGGCTTTCAATATCTTATCCTGTTTTGTACGCTTACCTGCTTTTGCAACAGCCTGAACATAATAATAATACGTTCTTTCGGGCCATATCTGCTGATCGAGGTAGGATGTGTCGGCCGCTGGCACATCGGTGAGCTTCCTGAAACCGTTTGATGCCACTTCGCTCCTGTATATTTCAATGGTTTTTACGGTGACAGGATCGGTAAAATGCCAGCAAATCTGTACTCCCGACAAAAGCGGCTTAAAAGCAATGTGGCTCCTTACAAAATTGGCCTTATTAAAATTATCCTGGGTTATAACCGCAACCTGCGACGATAACCCTGAATTGCCAAAATGGTCGTATGGAGCAATAAAAAACTGCATTTCTTTCCCTGCTTCATTGGCTAGAGTTGAATCGGTATACACAAAATATGTAGTGTCGTTTACAGCAAAACGCGAAGTAGTACCTCGGGCCTGAACCGGTGCACCATACCTGAATTTGAAAACCATAAACAGAGGTGCTGGGTTTTTGCCGGCTGACTTCCATTTAATCATCAATGAGTTACTGTTGTAGCTGCTCGAACTGTAGTTAATGGTATCGAATTTAGGCTGATAAGGCAATGAAGCCGTATCGGAGACTAAGCCAGGCGCCGCTTCGCCCGAAGGTTTCACAGCACTAACCCTGTACCGGTAGGCAATATGCTTTTGGGCCGAGGTATCGTAATACATGATTCCCAGAGCCACTCTGACAGGGTACAGCAAGCGCATTCCTTTCAGTGAGTCTGTAGTTCCTGTGGCCACTGCTCTGTTGTAAAGCATGCTGAGTTTATCAGCCGAAGGCAAAGGCTGCGAAGGGAAAATGGTTTTTGCTTTTTCGACAGCCTTACTGAAACCATCAAATCCATTAGGCGTTTTTATTTCTGCCAGCTGTTTCCAATTCACATTATCCTGGGAACGCTCAATTTTGTAACTGGCTACAGACTTACCTGCCGGTACTTCTTTACCCAGAAAAATAAATATTCCCAAAGGACCTTGTTTTACAGTAGCAGGAACCTGGGCAAATGCAGAAGCATGCATGCCTATGAGGCATGAAGCAAAAAGTATAGACTGAATGAGTTTTCGCATTGGATTTTCAAATAATAAAGTGCGCAAAGTTACATCAGTTTTTCTATTCCGTTTCTATAGTTTCACCTTACGCTATTGTTTTTACCATTTCAGTGGCTAAAAATTCCGGTTCATCCAACTTAATTTTTAATCCGGTTGTGGTGGTCGTTACTTTGCTTCATAAATCAATTATAACAAATTAAATACTTCTCACTATGAAAACAATACTTCTGATTCCCGCACTTGCACTCTTATTTGCATCATGTTCGAAAAGCGATACAACATCCGATCCAGTGGCTGATCTGACAACAAAAGCCAATATGGTTGTTCAGAGTAACTGGTCTGTAACGCACTATACTGACAGTGGCAAGGACGAAACTTTTGATTTTGCTGATTACAAATTTAAATTTAATACAGACGGAACACTGGTGGCGGTTTCGTCAACAGCTACTTTTAACGGCACCTGGACACTCGCCCAGGGAAACACTACCCCTGATGACAGCGGGAACAATTCGGCCGACGATAAACTCAACAAGTTTACTATCAACATTACCGGAAACAAGCAAATGGATAATCTGAGTCACAAATGGCTGACCGATAAAATCACCGCTTCCGAGATTTGGCTGCGCGACGATAATGTAACTTCGAATGAAATCCTTAGATTTGGCAAATAATTCTTCACTCACAAAACCTGTAATAACACTAACGAAATGAAAACGATCACAACGATACTGGCAATCATGCTTTTAACAGCTTCAATGGTTAATGCCCAGAAATACATGACAAAGGGAGGAACCATAAAATTCTCTTCCGAAACACCGATGGAAAAGATTGAAGGTGTTAACCGCCAGGTTAACAGTGCGCTCGATTTCACTACAGGAAATTTCGTTTTCAAGGTGTTGATACGTGGTTTCGAATTTGAAAAAGCCCTCCTTCAGGAGCATTTTAACGAAAACTATATGGAGTCCGAAAAATTTCCTAATTCGACATTCAACGGAAAAATAACAAACATTAAAGATGTAAATCTGGCAAAAGACGGGATTTACAAAGTTGTTGCCGAAGGTGATCTGTCGATGCACGGCGTTACAAACAAAGTGAAAGTAAACGGAACCTTGGAAGTAAAAAACGGAAAAGTGTTGGGGAAAGCGGTTTTTAATGCTTCACCGAAAGATTACAACATTGCTATTCCAAAAGCTGTGATTAAAAATATTTCAGAAGCCATAGAGGTTGATGTGAATATTTCTTTAGATAAATTGGGAAGCTAATCAGACAATAATACTGAACCTGGCCTTTAGCTTTGCCACACCTTGAAACTCTCCGCATGTAAAGCCATACGGAGAGTTTTTATTTTTTATTCATTTTTATTGATGATTTACAATAATCTCATTTTGTGCAATATACTGAACCTGGTATTTGTGTATGACCATACTAATACTATTCATTTTATACCTTTGCCTCTTTGCATTGAACAAAAAACTACCGAAATGTTGAATTATCCGGATGATAGATTTAATTTTACCGGTAGAATCGGCTGCAAATTAAGTACGGCTGCAAAAAAATAAGCTTGCATTATGGTTCAGCTCACAGTTGTACTTTCCATTCCGTTGATGCAGTATCTCCATGATCTGGATATTGGTATGCTGAAGGCTATATACGAAAACAGGATTTCATCGTACGATCCGGCATTTATTGCCATTACCGATTCGGCTGCGGCTATTGCTTTCGGGGTACCTGGTATTTTCTTCATTATTTCTCTGTTAACAAAAAATCCTGATCTGCGCCGCAATGCTTTTAAGATTCTTATACCTGTAGCCTTATCAGCTATTGCAGCCAATATTTTAAAATACAGCATCGATCTACCAAGACCTTACGAAATTTATCCTTTTATTGGAAAGCTGAGTGGTGGTGGAAGTCCGACATTCCCTTCAGGACACACAGCTGATGCCTTTGCCTTTGCCATAGCTGCTATCCTGGTTAAACCCAAATGGTATATTATCTTCCCTTGCCTGATATGGGCCGCACTGGTTGGATATTCGCGCATGAGGCTTGGGGTTCATTTCCCTTCCGATGTATTTGCAGGCGCCCTTATAGGAACAGCCTGTGCCTATACTTATTATTGGATAGTGAAAAGGAAGCTGCTTACAAAAGCGCCTGCTATAAAGCAGTAGCAGGTACAGAAATTTTTACATCACGCTGCTGTTACGGTATTATGGCGTCCAGCTAAAATTTTTACTGCATTAGTAATTGCAACCCGGGTGAAAGCAGCCTTTTAAATATCATGGAACGATTGCGGTGAGCCTGTTTCCCATTAAAAACATAGTTCCTTCTTCCGAAAGGCTAGTTTGCAATATATTCCGAAATATAGTTACTTTTGCAGCTTCAATTGGTGCCGGCCCCATAGTTCAATGGATAGAATTTCAGATTCCGGTTCTGAAGATTTGGGTTCGAATCCCGATGGGGTCACTTTTAAAATACATAACCACTTATAAGCTAATTAGTTGTAAGTGGTTATTCGCTTTCAGGCACAATACTACGGTACTTTTTATTGATTAACTTCTCTGCTTTTTTCTGTCCGGTATCATCAATGAAACTTCTTAAGGCTGTCAACCTAAATTTAAAGTAACTACCATATATCAAAACTCTAACTTATTTTGATTGTTTTCTCAAAATTGCACTACTTACACAATAACTGAATATTCCTGTAAGTAGTTTCTTCACCCCTTGAAACCTGAATAATATTGGCAATTGAACGTTAATATAACCATTTCAATAACGTTGCCAGCCCTTCCCGAATAATTTTCGTTGCTTGCAAAGCTCTGATTTAGAAAAACTGTATCTTTGCAAAATCTTAAAATCCGATTCAATAATCTATAACAATATGTCAGACAAAGTGTTACAAAAAGTTGCCCCCGGTGTTGTAACCGGCGATGGCGTTCAGGAGATTTTCCGTATTGCAAAGCAGAATAATTTCGCGCTTCCTGCTGTAAACGTAGTTGGAACCGATTCAGTTAATGCTGTACTGCAGGCTGCACGTGAAGTTAATTCCCCTGTTATTATTCAGTTTTCGAACGGAGGTGCACATTTTTATGCAGGAAAATTCCTGAGTAATGATGGTGAAAAAGCAGCTATTGCAGGCGCCGTTTCGGGTGCCCGGCATATTCATGCTATGGCCGAAATGTATGGTATACCTGTTATTGTGCATACCGACCATGCTGCAAAAAAACTACTTCCCTGGATCGATGGCCTGCTCACAGCCGGTGAAAAACATTTTGCCGAAACGGGCAAACCGCTATTCAGTTCACATATGCTCGACCTTTCGGAAGAGCCACTTCACGAAAACCTCGAAATCTGCAAGCAATATCATACCCGTATGAGCAAGATGGGCATGACACTGGAGATCGAACTCGGCGTGACCGGCGGCGAAGAAGATGGCATCGACAATTCGGATGTTGACAGCTCAAAATTATACACTCAGCCTGAGGATGTGGCATATGCATATGAAGAGCTGCTGAAGATCAGCGACAAATTCACCATTGCAGCTTCTTTTGGTAATGTGCATGGCGTTTATAAACCGGGTAATGTTAAACTTCAGCCGGTAATTCTGCACAATTCACAGAAATTTGTTGAGAAAAAATATAATACAGCAGCCCAGCCACTGAATTTTGTATTTCACGGAGGCTCCGGTTCAACCCAGGAAGAAATCCGTGAGGCTATCTCCTATGGTGTTGTAAAAATGAATATTGATACCGATACACAATGGGCAACCTGGAAAGGCATCATGGACTTCTACAAGAAAAATGAAGGCTACCTGCAAAGCCAGATCGGCAACCCCGATGGCGAAGACAAACCAAATAAAAAATACTACGATCCACGTAAATGGCTCAACGAAGCACAAAAATCACTGATTGTGCGTTTGAAAGAAGCATTTACCGACCTCAATTGTATCGACAGAAATTAACCTCTGTTATAATACAGGCCTACAGAAATGAAAAAAGCTCCTTAACGGAGCTTTTTTCGTAATGTAAATTTTGTTATCGTGTCGATACCTGCATGGTTTCGAAAGGATTGATGCTCAGAACAGGGAAGGGTGAATTGTTAACCATCTGCTGTGCGTAAGGCCCAACGAGCAGGTTGAACGGACTGGTTTCCTGTTCGGTCATAATGCTGATAAGGTTGGCCCTGATACGCTTTGCATATTCGATAGTTCCGGTTGTAAGGTTGTCGCAGCTGAGGACATCGCGGTGGAATTTTATTCCTTCGTCTTCGAGGTATTCGCATACCTGGTCGGCATACCCATCAACCCGTTTCTGTATGCTTTTGTATTTGGATGCATACAACGAAAGAACATAAATTTCGGCTTCATAAAGCCTGGCTATGTATGCGGTAAAGGGAACCTTTTGCCTGGTATCTAAAGTGCTGTCGATAGGCATAAGAATACATTTCATTATTTGCTTGGCATCAATACCGGCACGCAGGGTAATTACAGGGCAGGGAGAAACCGAGATCAGCTTGTTGGCATTGCTGCCGATCCAGAACTGTTCAAAACCGGATACTCCATGTGTACCCATTACTATACACAAACTATCCATTTCCTTGGCTTCGTCAATTACCTCGCGATAAATCTTTCCTTCGCGAATCACAAAATCGATTACGGAATCCGGTAGCATGGGACTGTATTTTTCAACAAGCTTACCAAACTGTTTTTTAATTTCATCTATCAGTTCGGCTGACGAATCAGAATATATAGTTGTTTTTGTAATGCTTGGATTGTTTACCCAAATCATATGAACATCCAGAGCTCCACGAGATGCAATTGAAACCGCATGCTCAAGCGCATTTACTGAACAGTCGGAAAAATCGATTGCTGCAATAATATTGGCCATATAGTACTAAATTACAGGTTTGACAAAATACAGATAGGCTAAGATAATGAAAATGTGGTAGTAAAACAAGTTATTTTTATCGTGATCATAAAATTAACGAAATTTTTCCTTTCAAAGTATATTTTTCTGCATTAAAATAAATGTTGACATTAAAGTGTCAATATTTCATTTCAGCTTTTTCTGCATCTCTTTTTATTAATTCCGTCGATGAATGGCTAGGTAGAAGGCCTGAAAATCAAAAATATTCATCAAGTCTGGAAATTTTGCATTCTATAGGTGACTGTCAGAACAATGCTGTTAACTTTTATAAAATTTACTATGAATAACAAGCCTTGCTATATGAGTTGTACAAGTATGCTTAAAGCTTTATGGTACTATTTTGTCCTTTACAGGGAAAGAATTCGGGTATGTGCCGGCAATTTTCTTCTGAAATCCAACCGCTTCAATCAGGGTGCGGAAATCTCCGATCCTGACGCGGTAATAAGGTTCCTTATATGAAAGATATGATTTTGTTCCGGGATAAGCAACTTCAAAATCATTTTTTATGCTTGCAGCCTTGTTTTTGGAATTGGTCCCCGAATCAAAAAATATCTGAACCCTGAATCCGTCAATTTCAGGTTTTTCTTTACTTACTTGCTGATATTGATAGGTAAGCTTTGAGATTTTTTCATCTTGTACTACTTCAACCTTTCCTGGTGCAGGCCTTAGTTCCTGGGCCTGAACAGCCCGGCATCCCAGAATTAGCAGTACAAAAGAAATGAAAATCAGTCGGATCATATAATAACAGTTAATTAAAGCGTAACAGCATCTTTAGGATGTAGACTCAGTACAGGAATAGGTGAATAATTTACCAGTTGCTGTGCAAAAGGACCCAGCAGAATTGTGTTGGCCTGGTCATTTACATCAGTCATGATAGCTAACAGGTCAGCGTCAACCATAAGTGCATGTTCGATGATATCGGCAGCTATATTTTCGCTGTTTATACTATCCACTATATAATTAACATCTTTTTCGTCAAGATGTTTTTTAACTTTTGCAACATTGCTGTCAACTATCCGCTGCATCGATTTAAGTCCGCTTGAATTCAGGGCCAGAATATTTATATCGGCACCGGAAGCTTTTGCCAGATCAGCAGTAAAGGCAACCTTATGCAGGGTTTGAGCAGTATGGTAGACAGGCAGTAGTATTTTGCGGCAGCCTCTCAATACTTCATAATTGTATTTTACAGTAACCACGGGGCAGGAACAACTCGAAACTATCCTGAAAGCATTGGTTCCAACCCAGTATTCTTCGAATCCCGAAGAACCGTGTGCGCCTACAACCAGCAGACCGCTGTTGTTTAGTTTTACAAATGCAGCAAGTTCCTGGTAAACGCGTCCTTTTCGAACCTTGGCCGAAAGTTTGCCATGGAGCAGCTTACCTTTATAGGTGGCAAGTAATTCATCAAAATTGCCTTTGGCTTCATTCCTGAGTTCTTTTGATTCGGTAGCAAAAGGAACTTCGCTGGCACTTATATTGTCGACCCATACCATACTAACATTTGCATGTGTAAGGTTGGCAAGTTCAATAGCATATTCAAGAGCATGTAACGACCCTTTTGAAAAATCGATAGCAACAACTATGTCTTTCATGACCACAGTGATATTTAAATTCTCTGCTAATGTATAAATAATAATGAGATGACAAATATACCTTAGACAGATATTTGAGATAAAATATATTCCACCAGGTGTGGACAATCCATGGACGAGTGAAAATCATTAATATAGCCACATTTCGGATGCTTTTTTATAACTTTGCTGCTGACCCTTCATAGTTTTTTTTATGTCCCTGAACCAGAACCTCGATGCAACACCCGAACACATGACTTCTGCCGAGCGAGAAATTGAGCAGGTACTTCGTCCGCTCGATTTTGGAAGTTTTGCAGGCCAGCCCGGGATTGTTGAGAACCTCAGGGTCTTTGTAGCTGCAGCTTCACAACGCGGTGAAGCGCTTGATCATGTATTGCTTCACGGTCCTCCGGGGCTTGGCAAAACAACCCTTTCGAATATTATCGCCAATGAAATGGGTGTAGGGATCAGGGTAACCTCGGGTCCGGTTCTGGATAAGCCGGGCGATCTTGCAGGTCTGCTTACCAATCTCGAAACCAATGATGTATTATTTATCGACGAGATACACCGGCTGAGCCCTGTGGTGGAAGAGTACCTGTACTCGGCCATGGAGGACTTCAAAATCGATATTATGATAGAATCGGGACCTAATGCCCGCAGTGTTCAGATCACCCTCAACCCGTTTACGTTGATAGGCGCCACCACCCGTTCAGGATTGTTAACCGCACCGCTACGATCGAGGTTTGGCATAAATGCAAGGCTGCAATATTATGATGCCGAGACGTTGAAGAAAATCATTGTCCGTTCAGCCGGAATTCTGCGTGTTCCCATTCATGAAGATGCCGCTATCGAAATTTCGCGCCGCAGCCGTGGAACGCCACGTATTGCTAACCTGCTCCTCCGGCGTTTACGCGATTTTGCCCAGATTAAAGGCAACGGGACAATTGATCTTGCCATCGCACAATACGCGCTTGCTGCTCTTCAGGTTGACAAAAACGGCCTCGACGAAATGGACAACCGCATACTTTCAACCATTATACAAAAATTCAAAGGAGGCCCTGTTGGCCTGACCACTATTGCCACTGCTGTTGGCGAAGATGCCGGTACTATTGAGGAAGTTTACGAACCTTTCCTGATACAGGAAGGTTATATGATGCGCACTCCGCGTGGCCGGGAGGTTACTGAGAAGGCTTACAGCCACCTGGGAAGGTTTAAAGGACCGGATGCAGGGAAGTTGTTTTAGATGATTGAGTTGGGTGAGAGGCGATGGGGCGAGGGAGTGAGGGGGCGAGGGAGTGAGGGGGTGAGGGTCCACTTTTTTCAGCAGAGCCATATTTCACAATCCTATAGCAAGCAAGCCTATGAACTCTAAGGTGCAACTTTCCGCATTTATAAAGCAGGAAGCTGCTGCGTTGGGTTTTGAAACCTGTGGTATCGCTCCGGCTATACAGCTTCTGGAAGATAAAATTCATCTCGACATGTGGCTGCAGAAAGGATTTCATGCCGGAATGGATTACATGCAGAAACATGCTGAACTGCGCGTAAATCCTGATTTACTTGTTGAAAGTGCAAAATCGGTAATCGTTTTTCTATACAACTATTACCCGGCAAAAATGATGGATGGCGATACCGGGTATTTGGTTTCGTCGTATGCTTACGGGAAGGATTATCATGAAGTGATCCGCGAAAAACTGAACATACTTATTTCAAAACTAAAGGAACAGCTTCCTGAAATTTCAATACGCGGATTTGTTGATTCGGCCCCTGTGCTCGAGCGGGCATGGGCCACCCGCGCCGGACTGGGATGGATAGGCAAAAACAGCATGCTCATCAGCAGGAAAAAAGGTTCGTATTTCTTTATCAGCGAGCTGATCACCGATATAGAACTGGAATACGACCAGCCCATGGGAGGAGATTATTGCGGCGAATGCAGTCGCTGCATGGATGCCTGCCCTACCGGTGCTATAACCGGCCTGAGAGAAGTGGATGCCAATAAATGCATTTCATATCTTACCATTGAGAATAAAGGTGAAATTCCCGATAACTTTAAAGGGGCGTATAAAAAATGGATTTTTGGCTGCGATATCTGCCAGCAGGTTTGTCCCTGGAACCGATACTCGAGCCCGCACAATGAGCCTGCCTTTGAACCTCTTCCTCTGCTTATGGAAATTGACAAAGAAGGCTGGGAAAAGATGGAACAAGACCAGTTTAGCCATCTTTTCCGGAAATCAGCGGTAAAAAGAGCTAAATTTGCCGGACTCAGGAGGAATATCGATTTTCTTTCCGGGTCAGAATAAAATGTTCCTGGTTCTCTGTGCCCACTCTATGCACTCAGCACACTGCACTCAGCACATAGCACACAGCACTTATTTAAGACTCAATTAATAACCATACCACCGATGCTCC
The DNA here is from genome assembly GCA_903822525.1 of uncultured Bacteroidales bacterium. Taxonomy (GTDB): domain Bacteria; phylum Bacteroidota; class Bacteroidia; order Bacteroidales; family UBA4417; genus UBA4417. The sequence goes on from CAIJPI010000253.1 coordinate 26,027, forward strand.
CAAAGGAAAAACCATTTAAAGTTGATATACGTTCCGAGATAGGCGAACTGGAAGGTGTAATTATTCATACTCCCGGACCGGAAGTTGAAAATATGACTCCCGACAGTTCCCACAAGGCCCTCTACAGTGATATCCTCAACCTTTCGGTAGCGCTGAAGGAGTTTAACCAGTTTAAAGGATTCCTCTCGAAAGTGACCAGGACCTTCGAAGTAAAAGACCTTCTATCCGGCGTGATGTTGAATGACGGGCACAGGGCCGAACTGCTGCAAGCCATTTCAGTAAAAGAAAGGCTTAACGAAAATACCATTAGCGAGCTGATGGACATCAGACCCGACAAACTCTCGACCCTGCTGATCGAAGGTGTTGAATTACGCAAAGACAACCTGACCCGTTTTCTGTCGAAAGACCGGTACTCGGTCGAACCGTTGCATAATTTTTTCTTCACCCGCGATGCTTCAGTTGCACTGCTCGATAAAGTGCTTATCAGTCGCATGGCGAGCCGTATACGCGATAGGGAGACCCTTATCATGGATGCTATTTTCAGGAATCATCCTTCTTTCGGTGTAAAAACGATTCATCCCGAACAGAGCAGGCATTTCTGTAAGGATTTCAGCTTCGAAGGCGGCGACTTCCTGGTGGCACGTGAAGATATTTTAGTGATAGGCACAGGGTTGCGCACTACTTCGCAGGGTATCGACTTTATTATGGAATACTATAAAGAGAAAAAAGTACAGCGCCATATTATTGTTCAGGAATTGCCTTATACGCCTGAGTCGTTCATTCACCTGGATATGGTGTTTACATTCCTCGATCGCAACCAGTGCATGGTTTACGAGCCGCTTATACTGCATCCTACCCGTTACCTCACCATACATATCAATATCGATAACGGCAAGGTAAAATCCATTCGCGAAGTAGAAAATATTCCTTCGATATTAAAAGAGCTGGGAATGGAAATGGAAACTCTATCGTGTGGTGGCCGTCGCGACAGCATGATACAGGAGCGCGAACAGTGGCACAGCGGTGCAAACTTTTTTGCTATTGCACCAGGTAAAGTGATTGGCTATGGACGCAATGTTAATACCATCGAAGAAATGAACAACCATGGCTATGCCGTTATCAAAGCCAAAGATGTAATACAGAACAAAGTAAATATTAACGATTACGGTAAATATGTGGTAACCATTGACGGATCAGAGCTTTCGCGGGGAGGAGGAGGGTGCAGGTGCATGAGTATGCCGGTAAGAAGAAAGCCGGTGGATTGGTAAGAGTCTGGGAACTTGAGGCCTGTCGGTCAATGAAAACGAACGGGATTTGTGGCACCTGTATGGTGCCCTATAATTGACAGGTCTTGCTACCAGAAGTAATCTTTTCGATATTATAGAATTTCTCTGGTATAAAAATCTCTCGAAGTATGGTGAACCGTTAGGATTTCAATATAATCCTTTGTTTTAATCCTATAGACAAACCTATAATTTCCTTCAAATAATTCCCAAATTTCACTGTTTTCAAGTTCAGGAACAATTCTCCCGCTTTCATGCATAGCTTTCAGGACCAAAGTCCTAGCCTTAATCCGGTCAATTTGATTTTTTGCATAGCGTTTCGAATCAATAGCGATATAATCATAAATATCTTTTTACTCGACAACAGATATGATTGTCCATACTATTTTGACCATTCTTCAATTCGTTTCTCCAGTTCATCTTCAGAAATAACTCTTCCGTTGTCGGCGTCTTGCATTCCTTTTTCGATTTTTTCGAGTAATATCATTTTATCAGCTAAATCGTCGATTGAAAAATTGTCCGGAAACCGGGTTATAGTTTCTATTACGCTTGTTTTCGTTAACATATCTTTTTATTGTAAAGGTGCGAAGAATTGAGAAATATTGATTTTTTTTGGTTTAGTGCGGAACGGGCAAGGCTTTTGAAAAGCACTGATTATACAATAGCCCACAGCGCAGGAGTTAGGAAAAAAGACAGTTGCTGTTAAGCTCGCAAAGGGATAGCTGTCTGTGGCACCACGCGAAAGGATTCGCGCGGTAACGGAGTAACGGAGTATTTATCTTATATAGCGCCAAGCGAAAGGATTCGCGCGGCAGCAAGGATTGGGGATAAACAGAAACATAAAAACCATATTATTTTTCACCCCAACGAAAACCATCCACTTCTATTCCAGCCAGTGCTAAAGCCCGATTGGTAACGGTTGCTGCCAGTTCCTCCATGGTTTCGGGGCGGCTGTAAAACGAGGGTGTTGCCGGACAAATAATACCGCCAGCTTCGGTAAGGGTTTTCATATTATTGATATGAATCAGGCTGAGCGGCGTTTCGCGGGCAACCAGCACCAGTTTGCGGCGTTCCTTCAGCATAACATCGGCTGCACGGGTCATCAGGTCGGTTGAAACGCCTGATGCAATACGGCCCAGCGTTCCCATGCTACAGGGGACAATTATCATTGCATCGAAACCGGATGATCCGGATGCAACCGGCGAATAAAAATCATCCTTCCTGTAAATCGTAAAAGGCAATTTTTCGTACCCGGTATTTCCCAACTCATACGACCATACGCTCCTGGCAGTATCCGAAAAAATTACGGCTACTTCCGAAAGCTGATCGCCAAGCTTCAACAGGCAATCGAAAAGCACTTTGGCATATATGGCGCCGCTGGCACCGGTTACACCAACAATAAGTTTTATTCCGGGTTTATTCATACTGTTATATTTTGAAAATCACGAGCTAAGAAATATTTTGGATGAGCTGGGCTATCAACATATACTTCCATTTACTATAGTTTATAGCTCAGGAAAAACATGAAACAATCATTATACTGCCCATGATCGAAAATCCGGTAGCGGGCTCCGTTAACCTTGTCGGTCCGGATGCTGAGTATCGAATTGTCGGTACGCAAATGTGCACTCATTTTATCAGTAATCGGGAATACTATTCCGGCCATAAACGAAGGATTGAAAAGGCTGAATTTGCCATAACTGACTTCGATATAATCGAGTGCTTCGTAACTATGAAGAAGGTACGATAACGATGGGCCGGCTTCGATTATAATTTTACTCTTTAAATGGTACTGGTAGAGGAAAGGCATTTCGATATAGCCTAAGCGCATCAGGTAGAACGTAAAGTCCTGGCGTTTTTCGTCCGGATTATGACGGCTGCCTTTCTGGAAGTAACTCAGCTCGGTTTGAACGGATGAACGCTCATCGATAGCAAGCCTTATCCACAGCCCGGTATAGGCACCCGGCTTGCGGAAACCGCTGTATGTATCGCCGGCAACCTGGCTTCCTGCAAGACCTGCGGCCAGGCCGCCATTAAACTGCTGTGCCACTGACGACAGGGCATACGCCCAAAACAATATGGTAAGCAGGCAAAAGTGTTTCATAATGACATTTTGTACTTAATACGTATTAGTTGATTCTCGAATATTTTTATTCATTTTGCAATGGTTTACCTGCGCTATCAACATCCTTCCCAAACCAAACATTGGCATATTCGCCGTAAACACCAACCCCCATTGCCTTCCATTCCTGATTTTTCCATATACTTTTATTCAGTATCATGTCGTTATGGCCCGGGCTTTTCTTCCATCCGGCCAGAATATCAACGGCAAATGCCTGGGGCGAGTTATAAATAAAAGTCGACCAGAATGAAATTTCGAACCCGTCGCCCTGGTAATTGGTAAGTTCGCGGGGTTTACCCCACATACATTTTGCCTGTTTATGATCGGGTGTGTAGCAACAGGACGACCAGGTCCCCCTATCAGACCAGCTGTGAATATTACAGCGTTTCCCTTCTTTAAAATTCTCAGTCTGATCCTTGGCATGTGTCCGGGCAACAAAACAGAGTGAAGCCGAAAGCTTTATTTCGGGAAGGCCTTTCTGTACGCGGTATTCATTTACAAGCCGGTATAATTCTATTTCGGTTTGAGTAAGCCGGCTTTCGGGTAGTAATTTTACAGTTATTTCATTTTGTGAGAATACCTTTCCGGTTGCAAAAACCAGCATTAAACCAACTACAAGTATACGGACTGTATGAGGGATTTGCACCATGTATATTTTTAAAGTATATTGAATTGAATCAGGGATTTGCTGATTAAGACTTAATTTCCTTATCCTTTTTATTCCCGCATTATCACATTAACACATTATCACATTACCACATTATCACATTCAACCATAATTTCACTACTTCCCCGGCTCCAATTCCTTACCGGCTTCCCCGTATCGTTTTTCCTTAATTTTCTGCCCGTTTGCGAATTCTGATTTTACCATCAGTTTCCCTGTTTTGTCCCAATACTGCCATGTACCTTCCTTTATTTTATTTATGTATTGCCCAGTACCCGAAATCCGGCCGTTGGCATAATACGTTTTCCATGCTCCGTCGGGTTTGCCTTTGTCGAAATTTTCCTCTTTTATTTTAATGCCATCGGCATCAAAATAAACCCAAGGCCCGTTACGCTCACCATCGAACCAGCTACCCGATTCGCTTACTTGCCCGTTATCGTACCATTCTTTCCATTGACCAGTTTTGATCCCTGATTTGTAAGCCCCTTCCGACCGCTTTTTCCCGTCAGGAAACCAAACCTGGTATGTGCTATCCTGATTCCCTACTTTATAATAGCCGATATACTGCTGCTGACCATTCTCGAACCAGCCTTTCCACTGTCCCTGCATTTTGCCTTCATTATACAATCCTGAGTCTTTCAGCTGCCCGTTCGAAAACCAGCCTTTCCAGATACCGGTTTCTTTATTTGATAAATACTCGCCGCGGTGATGCATATGCCCGTCTGTATACCAGAAAGTCCAGAGTCCTGTTTTTTCATCATTTGCATAGGAGCCTTCCTTCCATAATTCTCCGTTTTCGTAGAAATATTTCCATTTCCCTTCCATTTTTCCTTTGCTGAAAAACCCTGTGCTTCCGGGCGTACCACCGGGATAATAAAAAACCCAGGTGCTGTCGCGTAAATCGTTAGAAATATGCCCCTTTTCTTCGGTAGTGCCGTCGTTACGCCACGAAGTAACCGTGCTGTTGAGTTTGTCCGCTTTAAAAAAGCCTTCAAACTGTTTTTTCCCATTCGGATGCCAGGCGGTGTATTTCCCTTCTTTCAGACCTTTGGTATAATTGGCCTCGGCAACTTTAATGCCTTTCAGGTTGAATTCGAACCACAGCCCTTCGCGCAGGCCATTTACCATCATGCCTTCCGATTTTTTACTTCCATTCGAGTATGTTTCAACAGTTGCCTGCGCAAAAACAGATACAGAAAGGATGAGAGCTGAAAGCAGGCTGAAAATAATTTTCATTTGAGAAAGTATTTTATAAGGTTCTTTTTATGTAACGCAAAAGCGGCTGAAAAGTATAGTCGAACACAGTTTCTAATTAAAGAGTTCAAAGTTCAATAGTTTAAAATACCTGAACTTTTCCCTCTGGATATACATGAAATAGTCTAACTCAGTGTTTGCGTTCAGTGGTAAACATCACCATCTGTTCGAGCGAATTCCGCGATTCACTTTCGGGCATGGTATTGAGCAGGGCAATGGCTTTTTGCTGGTATTCGCGCATTTTCACGGAAGCATATTCGATACCTCCGCTGCTGTTAACCCTGGCAATGAGTTCAGCCACCTTATCAGGCTCGTTATTATGGCGGCGGACAATATTCATAGCCTGTCGTTTTTGGTTCCACGACACATTATTAAGCATATGTATCAGCGGAAGAGTCATTTTTTTCTCTTTGATATCGATGCCACTGGGTTTACCTGTGGCTAAGTTTTTTTCGTAATCGAAAAGATCGTCTTTTATCTGGAAAGCAATACCGACATATTCGCCAAAGAGGCGCATTTTTTCGGTTGTTTCGGCATCGGCACCCACTGAGGCAGCACCGGCAGCGCAGCAGGATGCTATAAGTGAAGCTGTTTTTTTACGTATTATTTCGAAATAAACTGGTTCTTCGATATCAAGTTTACGGGCCTTTTCGATCTGCAACAACTCGCCTTCACTCATTTCGCGGGTGGCATTCGACACAATTTTGAGCAGGTGATATTCTTCATTTTCAAGCGAGAGAAGCAATCCGCGCGACAGCAGGTAATCGCCTACCAGTACCGCAATTTTATTTTTCCACAGGGCATTCAAGGAGAAAAATCCGCGTCGTTCGTTTGAATCGTCGACCACATCATCGTGAATGAGTGTAGCCGTATGCAGCAGTTCGATCAACGAAGCAGCATGATACGTGCTTTGATTGACTTCGCCGCAGACCCTGGCGGAAAGAAAAACAAACATAGGCCTCATCTGCTTTCCTTTACGCTTTATAATATAACGTGTAATGGTATTCAGAAGCGGAACAGGGCTTTTCATCGAGTCGCGGAAATGTTTCTCAAACTCTTCGATATAGGAAGCTATGGGAGCCTTAATCTGGTCGATGGTGAGCATTCGGGGTATAAATATGGAATTAAGTATTCAAAAGTAGTATTAATCAGCGAATAATCAGCAGTTGTGGATATTCCTTTTTGCAATTTGTGCCCCGTTCCTTCTTTTGGCATATTTTTGCATTAAATTTAAATACTGAAATCGACAGGCTGAGGACGGTGATATAACTTATTATGGCTGGTATACTATTCGATGAAATTGTTTTTGGCCCTGTAAAAAGCCGGCGGTTCGGAGTTTCACTTGGTATCAATCTTTTGCCTTTGCATGGGAAATTCTGCTCATTTAATTGCATTTATTGCGAATGCGGCCTTACCGGTGAAGATAAAAAGGAGAAGCCCCTGCTTTTTTCGGCTGCCGAGATAGCCTCTTCGCTCCGAAGCAGGTTCGAAGCGCTGAAAACAGGCGGTCTCGATCCTGACAATATCACCTTTGCAGGCAATGGGGAACCTACCCTTCATCCTGATTTTGAAACCATTATTGACAATACCATAAACCTGCGCAACGAATTTTTTCCGAAAGCGAAGATCACAGTGCTGTCGAATGCCACACGCCTCGATCGTGAAAAAGTAAAAAGTGCATTACTACGGATTGATAACAACGTGTTAAAACTTGATGCCGGCACTAATGCCACATTTCAGGCTATCAATCGTCCGACCCACCCTATCACGCTGGAAAAAATTATTGAAGAGCTGAAAAAATTCGAAGGAAACCTGGTTATCCAAACTATGCTCATTCGCGGTGAAGTGGAAGGCAAACAGGTAGATAATACTACGGAAGAAGAACTTACGTTATTACTGGAACATATCAGGGAAATTGCTCCCACGCTGGTGATGCTGTATCCTATCGACAGGCAGACCCCGTACAGGACTCTGGAAAAAGTTCCTGAACCGGAATTCCGCGCTTTGGCTGCACGCATCGAAGCCATGGGGATTAATGCGGAAGTGTTCTATTAAGAAAATTGAGAATTACGAAATTCGCTCCCTCGCCCCATCACTCCCTCACCCCCTCGTCGGCTACAAATTCAATCTAACTCATAATCGCCAAAACTGTATGTTAGAATACGAGCCTAAGATACTGCTTGCTTTTGCCGAGACTCTTGGTGGCAACCAGGAGATTTTTACCTGGCTGATGGAAAACGGATACCAGGAGTTGGGCGCCCTGAGCATGTGCATGCGTGGAAGCGAAGAAGCGTTTGGCTGGCTTATGAAAAACGGGTATCCTCAGTTTGGCGCCCTCGACAGGGCTATCGACGGGGATTTGAAAGCCTATCTCTGGCTGCTGAAAAATGATTTTAAGCTACTGGCCATTTTAGCCGATGCCTGTCATGCCAAGCCTGAGGCTATCGAATACCTCAACAGCAACAACCTACCTATATTCCTGCTTATCGCACGTAAGTACATTACTTTTCGTGATAACCAGACGTATGATTACCACAAGAAAACCTTCTGAAAACCAAGCCGGAATAAAAAAACCATGGCTGTGAGTTAGCCATGGTTTTGTAAACAATTGGTTGATAGAGTGTTTTTTTAGCCACATTTACTATATCCGCAGGCAGTACAGGTCATGCATCCTTCTTTATACACGATTGTATTCTTTTCGGTGCATTGCGGGCAGCTGTGACCGGTTTGTGTTCCGTCGGGAATAAACTTCTTAAGACCGCGGATCACTCCGTTTTTCCAGGTAGTAATGCTTACATTGTCGAAACTCAGGTTATCAATAAGTTCGACCACGTATGGCAATGGCATACCATGCCTCAGAATGCCTGAGATAAGTTTTGCATAGTTCCAGTAGTCTTTCTTAAAGGAACGCGACAGGCCGCGGTGAGTAACACGGTAGCCGTAGCTGTCTTCATATTCGAAGTCGTAACGTGCCGATGTGTTTTCATCTTCCTTTATACGGATCACCCAGCCTTTTTTAACATAGTCGGGGATATAGAAATCGGTGCTTTTCCCTGTAAATATTTCGTAGGGTTTGTTGTTGAGCAGGCCTACAAAGGCAATCCAGCGCTCGTCCTCGTTCATAAAACGGACTACTTCCACTGCAAGTTCTTTAGGGCGTGGAGGGGCTTTTGTTTCCTGGAACTCATCAATTTCTTCCTTTTTAGCATCGTTGCTTACCAAAACTCCTGAGCGTGAGCCATCGCGGTAGATGGTCATGCCTTTGCAGCCGCTTTCCCAGGCAGTAAGGTATACATCGCTGACCAATTCTTCAGTAGCATCGGCAGGAAGGTTTACGGTAACGCTGATGGAATGGTCGACCCATTTCTGTATAGCACCCTGCATCTGAACTTTTGCCAGCCAATCGATATCGTTACTGGTAGCTTTATAGTACGGTGATTTTTCGATGATGGCCTGTAATGCTTCTTCGCTCATAGAAATAGCGTTTTCAACATCATAGCCGTTAATTCTCATCCATTCCAGAAATTTAGGATGGAAAACGTTGTATTCTTCCCATGAATCGCCGATTTCATCGATAAATGTCACATGAACGTTTTTATCGTTGGGATTAACTTTACGGCGGCGTTTATAGCTTACCATGAAAACCGGTTCGATACCTGAAGCTGTTTGCGTGCAGATACTAACGCTGCCGGTAGGGGCAATGGTGAGCATACTGATATTACGGCGACCCTGTTTCTCCATTTTTGCATACACTTCGGGAGCAGCTTCACGTATACGGTTGATCAGAGGATTGTTGCGTTCACGTTCGATATCGAAGATAGGGAATGCGCCACGTTCGGCAGCCAGGTCGGAGGATGCGCTGTATGCTTCGATAGCCAGCATTTTGTGAACATCAACGCTGAAGGTTGTTGCATCAGCGGATCCATAACGCAGGTTCAAAGCTGCCAGCATATCGCCTTCGGCAGTGATTCCAATACCGGTACGACGACCCTGTAAGGTTTTTTCACGGATTTTTTCCCACAGTTTACGCTCTGTACGTTTGGTTTCTTCGTCCTCGGGGTCGGCATTTATCTTGGCAAGAATTCCTTCAATTTTCTCCATTTCGAGGTCGATAATATCGTCCATGATACGGAGTGCATAACGCGAATGCTGTGTAAACAGCCTGGAATTGAATGAAGCCTGCGGGGTAAAAGGGTTTTCGACGTAACTGTAAAGGTTAATCGCTATAAGCCTGCAGCTGTCGTAGGCACAAAGAGGTATTTCGCCACAAGGGTTGGTTGAGAGTGTTTTGAAACCCAGATCAGCATAGCAATCAGGAACAGATTCGCGTATGATGGTATCCCAGAAAAGAATACCAGGTTCGGCTGATTTCCATGCATTGTGAATGATCTTGTCCCACAGGCCACGTGCACTGATTTCCTGCACTTTTGAAGGCCTGGTCGATTCGATAGGATATTGTTGAGTGTAGTTGCCTTTGCTTTTAACGGCGCGCATGAAATCGTCGTCAATTTTCACCGACACGTTTGCACCAGTCACTTTTCCCTGTTCCATCTTAGCATCGACAAAATTCTCGCTGTCGGGGTGTTTAATGGAAATGGAAAGCATAAGCGCTCCGCGGCGGCCGTCCTGCGCTACTTCGCGGGTTGAATTACTGAAACGCTCCATAAAAGGAACTATTCCAGTCGAGGTAAGGGCGCTGTTTTTAACCGGGCTACCTGAGGGTCTGATGTGTGAAAGGTCATGGCCAACACCTCCGCGGCGTTTCATAAGCTGAACCTGTTCCTGATCCACTTTCATTATTCCGCCGTACGAATCCTGGTTACCATCGCTGCCTATTACAAAACAATTTGAAAGGGATGAAATCTGGAAATTATTTCCGATACCGGCCATGGGGCTTCCCTGAGGAACAATGTAACGGAAGTTACGGAAAAGTTCGAAAATTTCCGCTTCGTTTAAAGGGTTGGGGTATTTTTTTTCGATACGTGCAACCTCTGAGGCGAGTCGCTGATGCATATCGTCGGGGGTAAGTTCATAGATGTTGCCATCGCTGTCCTTCAGGGCATATTTATTCATCCACACACTTGCAGCAAGCTTGTCGCCTTTAAAATATACGGTGGCCGCTTCCAGCACTTCTTCATGCTTGTATGATTTCATTGTTTTCGTAGACGGTTTTTCAGTAATCGGTTGATTCATTAAGGTTGGTTCAGTTGTAGGAACGGCCACAAGTTCAGGCTGCTGGGCCTGCTCTTCATTTTCTGGCTGTAATATTCCGGGTCGCTGGCGCTGTTCGAGTACTTTACCATAAAAATCGTTTTTTACACTTTCCTCAACTGAGGAATCGAACTGTGAAAAAAGATTAACATCCATAATTGTAAACCGTTCTCTGTTATTAATAAAAAAGAATATCCTGAAAGCCAGCAGAATCAATGAAAAGTATAGGCTGCAATCAGGATTTACAAATTTACATAATGCAATTCGGATTAATCAAATACAGTTATTAACAAAAATCCTGTTACATAGTATTAACTATCAGTATATGTGCCATTTATACTATTAATAAGTAACGAAACCCTTGTCAATAGCGGGTTTCAGAATGCCTGTAAATAAAGGGATGTAAGAATGATAAAATTATTGTTTAAAAGCAAGTAAATTCGAGGTAATTAAATTTAGGGGTAATTCGGGGCTTTATGCTGGGTGAAAGGACTTTATAAATACCTGTAATCAGCTCCTGCCGGATTTCCCTATAGCTCCTGTGTCCAGATCAGTTTCTTGCCGAATCCCAGCCTGTTATGGGTCATCTTTATAAAATCAGGCCGGATGCTCCAGAGTGTAAGTTTTTTAAAGCCCGCGAGGGGGAATTTTTTCAGGTAAGCTGCCAGAGCCGTATCATACAAACCGTTTTTGAGTTCCGATGAGATGCCGGTAAATTGTACTCCCTGTATTTTCCCGATCATTGTTGTTTCAAGTGCCACCGCACCTGCCACCATGGGCTGGGCAAGCATTTCATCCACATGTCGTGTGCCGTGGTCGGAAGTAAAAACAAACATATTCAGCTCGTTGATATACACATAAAAACAGGTGCAGGTGTACGGAATATGATTGGCCGAAGTTGCCAGGGTGAAAATATGATGTTTTTGTATAAACTCTGTAATTGAGTCTTCAGGAAGCTTTGTCATGGAAGGAGGAATACGTTAGATATTTACAGGCAGAAGTTGTCAGCTTTTGATAATCATTTTCAGAGCAATGGCGATTAAAGCTAGTCCGAATATTTTCTTTACCGTTGCCACCGGAATAGTAAGGGCTATTTTCGAACCGAAGTATCCTCCGATAGTAAAAGCAATGGCTATGATCAAGGCATATTTTAAATTGATCTGTCCTGATTTGTAATAATTCATTACGGCGAGTATGCCAACAGGTGGGAGCATCACGGCAAGGCTGGTTCCTTGTGCCGAGATCTGGTTCATTCCCAGAAAATAGATCATTGCAGGAATCATAATCACACCACCTCCCAATCCGACCATACCACCAAACACACCGGCTGCCAGGCCGATTACTGCTAATAAAAGAATATCCTGAGTGCTCATAATTTTTATATATTGAAATGAGAGGTAGAGGTATGCTATATTATTTTCGGACTATGCCACTACAAACATGCTGTTAAAAGTCGAGGCTAAGCGAAATGTAAAACACCTGAGGTTGAACCACCTGGTCTTCGATTCCCCAGGCCCAGTCGGCACGAAGGAAATAGCCAAAAAGCGTACTGCGCAAGCCAAAGCCATACCCGGCAATCAGCGGATCTTTCTGCACCTGGACAGTAATATCGAGTGGTGGTCTGGGAATGGTACGCGTGTAATATGTATTTTCTTCGGTAAGCGGGTTGAGTCCCTGCCATGCCGAACCGATATCTGTAAATCCCACAATCTGGAAGTTATTCAGGAATTCGGAACGCAGAGGCTTATTCAGGAAATATCTGAATACGGGGAAGCGCAATTCGGAACTCAGGAGTGCAAAAGTATTTCCGCTGCGCACATTCTGATCGAAGCCACGCATACTTGTAGCCAGGGTCTGGAAAGCGTAATTCTGGGTATAGTCGATCTGGTACTCGGTGTTAAAGCCAGGGTTCAGGCAGTTGTCAACGCCACCCATATAGTACAACAGCTTATTTTTCCCGAAAGAAGTACTTCCTGCCAGGCGGTTTGCCCAGATAAATGAGCGGTGAATGCGGGTATAGTGCCTGAAATCGAATCCTACCACTATCATATTTACCGATTGCTTTTTAGCCAGCTGGTAATATTCGCCGAATATTTTATACCGCAGTCCCACCATCAGGTTTGTGCCTATTTCGCGGGTATTGTCGTACACCAGTTCCGCTTTTGCAATGCCCCAGGTATTGCCTGTGGCTGTGGTATTGCTTGCAGTCGGATAATCGTAGGCCATCACATACGGCTTGTCGTATTGCAGGGAAGCTGTTCCTTTGAGTGCAAACACTTCGGTAAAAGGATACCGAAGCACATAATGAAGTTCGTGTATGCGGTGCCGCACATAGGCATCGGAATAGGAAACGTCGAAGCCTGTACGGTGAAAATATATTTCTCGATCGAGGCGATTCTTCAGGTCGGCATAGCCAAAGAGGAATTCGTTGTGAACCAGACTGGCATTAAGGCGCACGCCTCCCAGTATACGGTAATCCTCGAGCAAATCTGTGCCTCCCAGCACAAACAAGGCGTTGGTGGGTGAGTTCTGATATACGGGACCTGAGAAACCGAGGTATGGCTGGTAGCTGAGATTGAGGTACGAAAAATCGAGCTGGCTGATCAGTTGGTTAACTGAGTATTCGACATTATAATTTCGCGGCCTGGGAAGCTTAATAATACCCCCTGTAATTTCGGGTTGCAGCACGCGCGATCTGCGGACTGATGTTTTACCTGTTGACAGATCGCCCGAAATCTGGTAATTGTTTATATCCACACCTGCGGTATCAGCTTTTGCAGGGGGCATTTCATCATCGTAAACGGCCACAAACCGTTTCCGCTTAACTTTTAGTTCAGGCTTAAGTTTACGGATCGCTTCGGCTTCCTTTTCCTTAACGGCTTTTTTCTCGAGGCTGAGCATATATTTTGACTGTTCGAGGCTCGCAAGGGGGCTGACCTTTCCGGCCTGTACATCGCCGGTATAGATATGATACTTATTATTTTCAAAAACCAGTTCGGCGATTTTGCGACCCGTAAAACTTACATCCTGCGAAAGGATATTGCGCGGATAATTTGTAAGCGGGAATGTCTGGGTATAGTAACGGTAGTGAACGGTTGTATCAACAAATGCCACGGTGCTGTCGAATGTTGCTGCATAGCGGTTATACACCCCGTTGGCATCGCTGAGGTAGGTAAAATAGCCGGGGCTATATGAAATGGGAAGTATTTCGTTTGCCAGGCGGGTTTTGGTAACCCTGTTCAGCACAAGGCTGCCGGAGCCTCTTTCGTAGATAAAGAGATCGTTATTTTCGAGTCCGTCGTACGATCGCAGATTTTCTTTTGTAAAACGCAATGTGTCATCGGGCCGGTTCGAACTGAAGATGATACGGTTGCTTTTGGCCAGAAACCGGGGATTTAAATCGTTGTAAACATCCTGTGTAACCGGCTCGGCCGAATTGGCGGCTATGTTGTACATATAAATATCGGATTGCCCGTGCTGCACTGCCGACATTACAAACGAGCGCCCATCGGGCGAATACGAAAAATCGAGTACTTTCTGGAAATTGAACAGGAACTGACTCTGCCACGTACGGGTTTCCATATCATAGAAATACAGATACAGCTGGCCTTTCCGCTCAATAATCATGGCTGCCACATTTCCAGTGGGATGCCATGCAAGCAGGGGATACGAATAATCGACCTTTTCGTCGGTACGGAAACCTTTGCGGAAGATCCGCTTCTTTTTACCTGTTTGCTGGTCGTACAGATACACTTTATACAATCCTTTCTCATTTACCGTATAAAGCATCTTATTGCCATCAGGACTGATCTTCAGGTTGTCGTATACACGGTCGCGTTTCAGCTTAAAAGGAATTTTCGGATTATAAGGGCTATAGGCTGTGCTTTCGGCAGCATAAATTTGATTGTACCATTCGTGCCATTCGGCTATGACTTTTTTAAATGAAATACCCAGTACATACAAAAAGCCGCTTTCGACACTGCGGTTTACCCTGGTCATGTAGGCAATATTGGCAATATTATCTTCACCATATTTTTCGGCAATAAACCTCCATAGCGAATGGCCTGCCAGCACTGCATCGTCGTCGATCAGGTGATTAAACTGCTTGAATTTGCCGCTGAGTATGCCATCTTTCACTTTGTTGTCGAGTTCCGTGTCCCAGTTGCGGCTGTAATAGGAAACGAGTCCGTCAATATACCACGAAGGAAGGTTTATCAGGGTGCTGTTTTTAACCTGCGACCCAATGGATCCGCCATAGATAATATTTTCGAGTAGCAGGCGTGTCACTCCACCACGTATCTGCCGATCCAGGTGATTGAGGTCGCCATCGAAATACAGGAATACCTTGGTGCCGATAATATGCGTGATGCCTCCCGTATTGTACTGGGTTTGATTCATCAGCCCAATATTGCTTTGCTTCAGGTCGGCATAGGTATTGTAAACTATAAACTGGGTTTTCCGGTCGAGGGTGGTTTCCAGTTTTTTTTCAATTTCGGGAATATATTTACCAGCGTAATCGGCAGTATGCTGGGCCAGTTCCTTGCCATTGAGGTAATAATACACATCAAAATTGTTGAACCGGAAATACGTCCAGAGGAAATCGGTGTACTGAACCCTGTTTTTACCAAAAGTCTGCTGCGAGCCGTTATAAAACTGGGCAGAAGCTGTGAACGAAAAAAGCCAAATAATCAGCAGCAAACCAGGCCATCTGACAATTTTCACCCTTTCATTTACTCTTGGTATTTTCATTTCTGACCGGCTATTTTTCGACCCGCTAAATTAACAAATATCTGCGGTTCTTTGTTTAAGTATTTATTTACCGGGCGAATCTCGTTTTAAGTTGCTGAAGGATAAAATCTTTGTGTTACTTTGTTGCTTCTTTATGTAGCTTTGCGTGATACAATACCCCATTAAGCTTTCCCCGAACAGGATAAAAGTGCCGGGTACCGAGTTCCCAACCGGATCTTTTCGTTAACCCCATCAGAAATAAGTTGAATTTATGCATAATCACACTAAGCACTCTGCACTCAGCACTGAACACTCAGCACTTTTTCCAACAATCTACCTCCAAAACCAGACCCAAAATAAATGCCCCCCATGAAAAAGAATATCACCCGATTTACATTTAACTCCTTTGGGGTGAACACCTATGTTTTAACCGACGATACAGGCAAATGCCTGATTGTGGACCCGGCATGCCAGTACAAAGGGGAAGAAACCGAGCTGCTCGGCTATATCACCGGTAATAAACTAAGCCCGGCAGGCATGGTAAATACCCATTTTCATATCGATCATATTGTTGGCAATACACTGGTATGCAACACATTTAACCTCAGGCCTCAATGCCATAAGGACTGTAAGATGTTCTGGGAAACGGCTGTTGAATTCGGTTCGGTATTCGGCATTAAGGTCGAGAACCTTATTATTCCGGTCGACTTTTTAGCCGAAGGAGAAAGTATTGCTTATGGTAATGGATCGGTCGAAGTGCTCTACACACCGGGGCATGCTAACGGAAGCATTTGCCTTGTAAACCATGCCGAACGCTATGTGATTTCGGGAGATGTGCTGTTTCGCGACAGCATAGGCCGCACGGATCTGCCAACCGGAAATTTCGATGTTTTATATCATAGCATTACCAAAAAGCTGTTTTCGCTGCCCGCTGATTATATTGTTTATCCGGGCCATGGGCCTGAAACGTCAATAGGGTACGAAAAGCTGAATAATCCGTTTCTGGGTTAGGGGTTGGAAGGCAGGGGTTGGGGGTTAGGATTTAGGGGTTAGGGATGAGGGAAGAGTAGGGAAGAGAGGGATGAGCAGATTAATTACCGGGTGGAATGGAATTGTATAGAAAATAATTTTAGATTTTTTCTTGTTAAAAATATAGTATCAGGTATAAAGTACAGCTAGAGGTGTTTTAATCGCATATTGTTAAAAAGAACGGATGGCACGGGATGGTTTTACAGCATCCACCTTTGCCTTTCCTGTCATATTGCCTGAGCCGAAATTGACTACAAAAGCGTTATATCCACTCTCTTCGGTAGAACTCCAGTATTCAGCACTGCTAAATCCTCCGATAAGTCCCTGGTTTAAGTACAATTTGTATAATTCGTCTTTGCTGGGTAAATACCAGTCGGAATACCCTCCCGAAGTCAAATCGTTGCACAGAGATGCAGCTATTCCCGCAGTGGCACAACCTGCTACAATATCCAGGGTATTTTGGTTTCCTGTTCCGATAACTATTCCGTCAGCTCCTGATATTACAATATTCAGACAGCCCCAATAGCTTGCACTTACATCGCTTGTTGTGGCTATTAATCCATGTTGCACACTGGCATTGTAGCCCGGATCGCCTGAAACCAGGATATAGGCCAGAACGCCACCCTGGTAACTGCCTCCAATAGCCGGCAATGGAGTTGCGGTTGTAAAACTCACTTCTGACCCATAGTTAGTACCTACACTATTGGTGGCATAAGCCCGGACATAATAGGTTGTAGTTGCAGTAAGTCCGGTAATATCACTTGTAAAAATCCCACTTCCTGAGCCATCACTTGTTTTGCTGTCGTCGGCAGTGGGGCTGGTGGTTGTGCTCCAGCAAACTCCACGTGCAGTAATGGAGGCTCCTCCGTTGGAGGTAATATTTCCGCCACTGCTGGCGGTTGCACCCGTGATGGAAGTAACGGCAGTGGTTTCTGCCAGAGTTGGCAATGCCAAAGTGGTAACCGTTGCAGGTGTACGGTAATAGCCTCCCGAACCAGTTACGCTTGTTTTATCAGCCCTTACACGGTAATAATAGGTAGTTCCGGCAGTTAATCCGCTTACCGCCTGCGACAGGTTGGTGCCGCAATCCAAACTTTCATATCCGTCAATAAAAGAATCGAATGTTGAAGAAGTGGAAACATCCAGCTTGTAACTGCTCACCGTACCTGCAGCTGGAGCAGCCCAGTTGGCGATAAAACCTGTGCCAGTAAGGCTGGTAGCTGCTGCAGGAACCGGAACGGCCATGGCATAACTTTCCACGAAGTTTGAAGTGGACCCTGTTTTGCTGAAATTGGTTAAGGTGCCGTTGATTCCATGGCCTGAATTGTCATTTAGGATAGTGATGGCGGTATTGTCGCCACCGGAAACGCCTTCGTTACAGTTATAGTAAGCCACTAAACCACTTTCATTTCCGGCTAATTCTGTATACAGCGTGGATTGTAATTGCGCCTGGGATCTGACGGTGTTCCAAACACGGACTTCATCCATCGAGCCCTGGAAGTTTTGGATTTCGCTGCTAACACTGCCATTACCTATACCCAATGCTACACTTTGATTAGCCAATGGATAGGTAAAGGTCTTTGCTAATTCCCCATCAATATAAATAAACGAACCATTATTTACACCGAAATCAAAACACAAGGCCACATGATGCCATCTGTTATCTGCCAGGTTGATACCGGTAGAAATTTCGCCCACGCCACCAGTCCATTGAAAGGCAATGAGTACATTATCCATAAGGAACAGCGCATAGGCGAATTGCTTCACTATTATACCCCTGTAACTGTCACCGGCATTTGGAGTTTTTATCCAGGCCTCAAGGGTACCCTGTGAAATCTGAACCGAAGCATTATTACCGGCGTTTACAAAATCATCATTTCCGTCCAATGCCAGTGCATTGCCGGGAGGAATCATTGATACAACTGTAGGTGTTGATGAAGTTGCGCTTGCAGCAGTGCAGCCATTATACGTATAATTTATTGAAACGGTTTTACTGCCGTTGGTTACATATTTCAGGGTTACGGTATTATCAGTATTTGTTCCTCCCGATGTAATGGTATAGTCGGTGGAAACTGCTCCTGGAAAAGTCCACACATAATTCGCTTTTCCGCTTTGGGTAGTATAGGTTACATCAGTATTTATATTTGCTGTTGCTCCGGGTTGTGTTGAAAATGAAGGGGCTGGCAGCGGATTAACGGAAGCTGTTACCGGCAGTCGGGTAGTGCTTTCGACTCCGTTCACTGTTTGGCTGGCATAATAGGTTTGTCCGTTTACCAAAGCAGTATTGGCAGGATCTGTGTATTGAGTTCCTCCTGAGGAAGCATTATACCATTTGATTGTTGAACCAGTTACTGACAGGCTGGAAATGGTGGGCGCTTGGGCCAGCAGACTTACTGATGAAAGCAGGAATGCGAAAATCAGGAGGTAAGATTTCATATTTTATAGTTTTTGCATTATCAGTAAGTGATTTTGATCAGTCCGTTTCCTGATCTCTGCCCTGCTGTGGTTGAGCCGGATGTAACACCACCTATGTAGGAAGAGCCGCCGCCGCCGGCACCAGCATAACCACTACTATGAATAGCAGTTCCGGTACCACCACCACCGCCATAATAGCCACCACCGCCACCAGAAGAGCCCCAGGCATTCTGGTTAGTACTACCATTTCCTCCTTGTCCAAGCGACCCCGCCGATGCGCCCCATGACGTTGTGTAAACAGTGCCTCCCGCACTTTGGGTTCCACCTCCGCCTCCTATTCCGGTGTTATTGGTTGTTCCTGCTGAACCTGAGGTTCCGCCTCCATTTCCACCACCTGCAGAATTGGCAGAACCACCACCACCACCTGCCACAATTACTCTATTACCAAGAACTTGCCCACTATACCTTACATCTGAGGCTCCGCCACCACCACCACCATTCTGTACCTGATCGCTGTTATCGTAACCGCCGTTCCCTCCTCCGTTCCATCCTCCTGCATTAGTTTGATCTGAAGCACCGCCTGATTGGCCTTGACCTCCAACATATAAATACAAAGTAGAACCCGCACTAACAGCAAGTGTACCTATCGCATACCCACCTAAACCGCCATTGGATGGACTCCCACTTACACCACCTTCAGCGCCCCAAACTTCCAGAGTAACACTTGTTATACCTGCAGGTACTGTAAAAGTCTGCGTTCCACCGGTATAACTAAACTCTGTTTGAATGGCTGTGATAAAGCTTACCTGATCGCCATACGTTGTACCTGCAGTGTTGGTGGCATAGGCACGAACGTAATAGGTCGTAGTAGTTGCAAGTCCTGATGGACTTAAACTGAAAGGACCGGTACTAAAACTTCCGGCTTCTGAAATATTGGTTCCTGTAGTGGCAGGATCAAATCCATTGGTGGTGCTGTATTTAAATCCACGCACGGTGGCATTGGCGCCATTTACAGCAGTAATATTCCCATTGAAGGTGGCCGTTGTGGCGCCAATACTGGAAACTGCTAGGGTGGTTACAGATGGTGCAGCAATACAGGAAGAAGTCGACTGTGTTAGCGTTGTAACAGCTGAAACACATCCTGATCCGTTGTATGCCCATATGTATCGCGTATAAGCCGTATTGCAGGTTAAGGAAGTTTCGGTTTTGGTTAAAACATTGCCAAGATCGGCAGCACCACTATAAACATTGGCTGTACTCCATTTGTAGCCTGAGGCTCCTGATACGGCATTCCAGTTCCATATCACCTGTGTCTGCGAAGGCGTGTGGGTGCCTGTGGCCGGGGCAGCTACAGTTGTTAAATTTGCCGTTACTGCAACACGTGCAGTACTTTCAACACCGTTTACAGTCTGGCTGGCATAGTATATTTGTCCGTTTACCAGGTTTGTTGTTTCCGGACTTGTGTATTGTGTGCCTCCTGTGGGCGAATCGTACCATTTGATACCGGTACCTGTTACCACCAGGTTCGAAATGGTGGGTGTTTGGGCAAGCAAACTAACTGATGCCAGTAACAGGACAATGACAATAAAGTAGGATTTCATATAGTTTATTTTTTACTGTTCGCTTTATCAATACGTAATTTTGATCTGCCCGTTTCCCGATCTTAGTCCTGCTGTGGTTGATCCGGATGAAACGCCGCCTATGTATGAGGAGCCTCCTCCTCCGCCGCCGCCATGAAAAGAGCCACCGCCACCGCCATAGTATCCGCCACCACCGCCTGAGGCAAGTGCATTATTTCCGGTTGAAGAAGCACCGCCCGTCCCCAAACTGCCGGCTGAACCGCTGGTGCCATCACCTGTTGCCCCAGCACCACCTGCTGACTGGGTGCCACCTTTACCGTGTCGGTATATATAGGAAGAGGCTGTTCCATTATCATAACCATCTCCACCAATAACCCCTCCACCAGCTCCTCCGGCACCATTCCCATCGGAACCACTTCCACCTCCACCGCCACCAGCGCCGGCAACAATAACACGATTGCTTAATGCCTGTGCATTTTTACGTATATCGGAAGCTCCACCTCCGCCTGCGCAGATCCAGCCCTCATTTCCGTAGTTGTATCCGGCTCCACCACCATTCCATCCTCCTGCTATTGGGGAAGTAGTTGATCTTGTCCCCTGGCCTCCTGTATAAATATATAAAATATCTCCTGCTGTAACCGACAATGTTCCTGTACTATAGCCCCCTTTCCCGCCTGGCTGGGTTGCTGGTGAAGCCCCATCTCCTCCTGCAGCGCCCCACGCTTCAATAGTAACACTTGTTATACCTGCCGGAACTGTAAAGGATTGTACATCTCCGGTATAGTCAAAAGCTAATGTTGTTAATGCACAGGTCGAAGTTGTTTGCGTTAGCAGAGCCGGCCTCGAAACACAGGATGCCGTGGCATTGTACGCCCATACATACCTGGTATAGGAAGTATTACAGGTTAAACCGGTTTCCGTTTTGCTTGTTCCGGATGGAATGTCGGTGGCAGATGCATACACATTGGTTGTGCCCCATTTATATCCGGTGGCACCCGAAACAGCCGACCAGTTCCATACTATCTGCGTTGTTGATGCTGTATGTGCAGAAGCAACCGGAGCTGCAAGATTTAAAGCTGCCACTACATCCAACCGGGAAGTACTTTCGCACCCGTTTACGGTTTGACTTGCATAATAATGATTACCACTGACCAACAGTGCTGTTGATGATAAAAGGTTTCCGCCTGTTGGAGCATCGTACCATTTGATTGCGGAGCCTGTTGTCGTTGCGAGACTGCTTACTTTGGGTGCAAAATCGACTGTTACAAAGTCGGAAATATGTATAACAGGGTCACCGGCCATGCCACCATATTCGATAACATAACCATTGATTAACGGATCATAATCGAAGGGCAAATTATTCCATTTTCCAAAACCTCCTGAAGAATAAAACTGGACGTAATCTTCAGAGTGCGGTGCACTGGCATCGGGTTGATTAACAGCCCAGTTTGCATATTTGCCTGATACACCAGTTCCATAATTAACACCATTCCAGAAAACAGTTCCGGCTTCGGGTCCTGTTGCCCATATCCAGGTTACTCCATCAGATACTGCATTGGCACCCATCCAGCCATCTCCAACCAGTTTCGCTGCACAAAATGCATTTTCTTCGGCTGACATAACAGTTACCAGATAGCCTTGTAATCCAAAATATTGTCTGGCATTGGCTGCAGTATTCGCATCAGGCCAGGAAATACCTGGGATTGTAACAAATTCATAAAAGTGTCCGGTGCCGCTGAATGGCAATGCCGCATTAAGACTAAATGTAATTACACGTACTGAAGTGTTTGGAGTAGCCGAGGTGTTAGTATAGGTAACCTTTTGTAAGGTTGCCTGGTAATCAGCTGCAGATGCTGATCCGCTAAGCGTTAATACGCCGGTGGTGGCATTGTACGATGACGAGATCCCACCGCTTGCCGCGCCGTTTAATCCCAAAACATCCTGACCGGTAACAAAGTTGCTGCTTACCGACACAGTGGCCCCAACCAGAGGAGTAGCGCCGGTGGTAAC
>CAIJPI010000254.1 GCA_903822525.1 uncultured Bacteroidales bacterium
CATACTCATCAGCATATCGCTGGCAGTCCATAATATCGTTCCATTGATGGTACGTGCCACTCCATCCATGTAAAAGATACACCAGGGGATATATTTTGAATGTGTTATCAGCATACCCTGCAGGCGTAAATATCCATACGGTATCAGCCTTTGAAATGTGAGGCGAATCAATCACAAACTGTTTCTGTGCTGATAAGCCGGAATACAAGGCTGCAGTAAATATCAGCCATAAAAAACTTTTTCTCATCGAAGATATCATTTTCAGCATAATGTTTATTTTTCAAAAATCCGATCAACGGGTACTCTTAAAAAGACAGGCCTGTATTTGCTTGCATCCTGAAATACTTCCTCCACTACAAAACTGTTAATGCATTGTGATATAAGCAATTGTCCATTTTCAATAAACTGAGGATGTGCTAAGCTATTGTAAGCAAACAGGTTCACGGTCGATGCCACATTTTCAGGAAGACGTGTACGGCAGAGCACTTTCCTGTTTTGCCAGTCTTTATAAGGCGAATCGGAATAATAGGAGCAAATTTCACCCGCCATGAATCCGCCTTCCTGAACCAGAAGTACATATTTGCCATTTAGTTTGAACACGCTGAATTGCTCCGACCCTTGAATCGAAAGCATAGGCATTGATTGTTTAGGATCCCCTACCCACTCAACGCCAGTATAGAATTCCCAGGGTGCCAGGATATTGTTCTTCGGGGCGCGTGCCACATACAGATTTTTGCTTTTGTCTTCCGCTCCGTATAAATAAGTATAATTCTCATCACCATCGCAAACGGCATGTCCCCAATGGATTTCCTTTGTGCCGGGGTATGAAAAATGATCGATGCTTTCCAGTTTAATGTCAGGCAAAGAGAAAGTAGCTATATTGGAACTAAGCCATTTAAAACCCCAATCGCCAGCCGTAGCCTGGTAAAAGGCCGACATAAATACTTTTAACGTTCCGTTCTCCACGAAACCATCGCCCGGCCAGTACCAAAGCGAATCTTCCGAAAACTGTTTCCCTTTCGGAGATCCTGGTGGTATGACCTGCGAAGATTCCCAACCGTCAATTACATTATACAGGGTGCGCAATGAATCCTTGTCCTGAACCACCATGCTGTTACGGATGAACCAGGGTATTCTTTTTTCGCGTGAGCGGTCAGGCTTTACCGTTCCAAGGAAAGAGTCACCAAAGATCCAGACTGTACGGCCATCGGGAAGCAGGACCGAGTATTCGCCATCGGCACCTGTTAGTCCACAGCAATCACGTGCAAATAATGTTGTAAATTTCTGATCGATCGCAGCTATTGGCGGTTCAACTGCTGATTTAGCCTGATTTTGACTGTAAGCCACTCCTGTACAAAGAAAAATTGCCAGAAACGCACTTATTATCAGGCACCTGTGAAGTATTAAGTTTTTCATACAAATGGACTTAATGTTACTGATCTTAATTTAATGAGATGCAAAATCATCTTAAAACCGGTTAAAATAAAATCTCAAAACAGGTAGGACAAAAGCACTGTGATTGACAGAGCATTTTCAATCTCCGTTCACTCTCACATAAGCTTTAATGGTAGCACATTCCTTACCTTCTGATTCTCCGTAAGGTCTTATTGTATATTCTCCGACTGAAGCCGGAACAATAAATGTTTCGGCATAATGCACAACAAAAGGATCAAATGATCCTGATGGGCTTTCAACAATTATTTCGCGGCCTTCGATCAGGGCAAGTACATTTACGCCCTTATCCGTTTGGTGCGTGACAGACTTAGTGAACCAGTGGCGCCGGGTTTCAATAAACTCCTGTTTATGTAGCCCGGTTCTTTCTTCACGCCAACCGTCGCCTTTACCTAATTCGTCAAAGCAATTTACCAGATTAGCTTTAACCCAGGAGGTATCCCTGTTCCATTGAATATTCCTGTTACCACGGTCGATATTAATCGGCCTTGGCAATCCGTCCATACCCATCCTTCCCCAGTCCCATAGTTTAAATGTAAAAATATACGGCGTTGCGCTAATTTCAAGAACCATACAGCCTGAACCCGAACAATGTACAGTGCCTCCCGGAATCAGAAAGTGATCATGTTTCCTGGCAGGCCAGCTTTGTATATACTTCCCATCATTAAATGTGTCCCCGCCGGCTTCAGCCTTTTTCAGATCCCTTATCATGCTCATCGGATCAATATCTTCCTTCAATCCCAGGTAAACCCTGGCATCCTCCTCCGCTTCAAGCATATAATAACTTTCATCCTGGGTGTAGTTCACCCCGAATTCATGACGGATATATTCTGTCATCGGGTGCACCTGAAGGCTCAGATTTCCACCGCCCATGGTATCCAGAAAATCAAATCGAATAGGAAACTCATCGCCAAAGCGGGCCTGAACCGGTACACCTAGTAATTGCTCGGGCCGGAAAAGCACCAGGTTGATAGCCGGAGTTTCGAAACGGGTTTCACCATAAACAAGACACAGACTATTTTCTTCAGGAACACAATTAAAACACCATGCATAATTGGTCTCATTTCTATCCAGATCGAACGCTTCCTTCATCCACTGCCCGCCCCATGGACCGGCATCGAAATAAGGAACAACACTGAAAGGCTGACTTACAACCTGACTCAAGCCTTCCGAAAAAGCTTCAGCGGTTACCATTACAGGATGATTTTTCGAATTCGTATCGAGTATATAATCCATCCTGCTTATGGATTTTTTCTTCACGCTGTCACAGACTCTCCAATCGACAAAATAGGCTCTTTTATACTGCGCATCAACACTCTCAACAAAATTTTGTAACCCGATGTTCGAAACCTCATTCCGGCGCATCCGTTGTTGAATCTCCCAGCGAGCCATATCAGCATAGATCAGTATATCCGGATCCGGGTACACTTCCAAAGCCCCAACTCCATATATGAGAATGGTGCCTTCGTGCATAAACAGGATCTTTCCCCTTATGGCATTAATTTTATTGCGATCGAAAAAATCATCCATTTCAAGATGGGTCATATGACCGAAAATCCTGTCGCTGGTGACATCAGGAAAGGTTATCTTACTGATTTTTTCTTCTGGCAGCAGTGCTTCAGAGGATTTAAAAATAGCATCTACAGTTAATCCTTTCGACAATGCAGTAAAAACTTCTTCATCACTGATGCCTTGATAGCATTCAACTACAACAACCTTCTTCTGGCTGAGGCTCCCTGATATTTCGTTATTAAGCTGAATAATAATATCATCCCATCCCGAAAAACAGGAGGCATCCCTGCCTTTTACCTTAACCTCCGGACTTTTATTGAAATTTGAGATCAAACCTTGTTATTTAAAATGTATTTATACTTTTATAAGAGAAACCTGCCCGATAATTTCAGTTAGCAATTGCAGTTTATGTTAAGCATTAAAAAAAGTCTTTATCAGAATCCAGGTAAGAACTGTAATTTCCTTCTTCTGAACTCTTTATTTCACTACCGGAGGTAAATTTGCAATGCCCCAGTTTTTATTTGGTTTGTCTCCTAGCCATATTTCGAGCATACCTCCTTTTGCAAATTCGTCATGTGTAAACCAAAAATCATTCAATTCCTTCCCATTTATCAGTACTTTCTGAATGTAGGCATTCACCTTCGAATTATTATGCGAAAGTATAACAAATGATTTACCTGTGTAATAACGAGGATCAAGTTTGATGGTTATGCTGTCGAAGATCGGGCTGGTAATATCGTATACGGGTGTGGCCGAAGCGTTGCCTTGCAGGTTGAATAATCCAATTGACATTAATGCACTTAAAGCGCCCATTTGTCCCTGGTCCTCATCGTGACCTCCATATCCCAGGTCGGGAGTAATTCCGCCGTAAGCCTGTTCCCTGACCCTGCGAACCCAATATTGCGTTAACCAGGGTTTGCCTGCATAATTAAAAACATGCGCATTGGATAAGCCGGGTTGATTGGCATAGCTTACATAACCATCATTATAATCAAACACAAAGTCCTGAGGGGCAGCTTTTTCGAAAGCATAATTTAATTTACTGCAAAGCATGTCGTTACCACCCATTAAGGCTGCCAGACCCGGTATATCGTGCGATATGCCCCAGGTAGCCTGCCATGCATTTGCTTCTACCCATCCTGATCCACTCAAAGGATCATTATGTGTAAATAAACCACTACCATCTTTTGGAAACAACAGGTTTTGTGCTGGATTAAAACATGCTTTCCATCCCTCCGACCGCTTAGTAAAGTACTTATAATCCTGCTTTTTGCCTAGTTTATAGGCCATCTGGGCCACCGCCCAATCCTGGAAGGCTGCTTCTATGGTAATACCCGCATTATCCTTCCACCAGCCATTTTTTATATAGAATGACACATCCTCTTTGCTGCCCAGCATACCGCCAGGCATCTGATTTCGTTTCAGCACTTCAAAAGCATGATTTACATCCACTTTAGTAAGCAGGCCTTTTTGAAAAGTTCCGGCAATAAGATTTGCCGTCGGATTACTGGTCATGATATACGAATATCCACCACCCGAAGGTCCTCTTGGCAAGAGTCCTCCATTGTCAGCATACTGTATCATTGAAGATGACAATTCATCCTGTACTTCGGGCCAGCCCAGCCCCCATAAAATATTAAGGTTCCATTGTGATAGCCAGAAGGCATCGGAGTTGTACATATTATACATCAGTTTGCCATTACTGTCTTTGGGTACCTGCATCACTTTAAAAACAGCATCGGTAAAATTGCCTTCGCGCTTTCCGGTGGTTCGGTCAGGATAATCTCCCGACACATCATTTATTTTCTGACGGCCAAGCAGCACATGCCACAGGTCGGTATAGAACTTGATTTTCTGATCAGCATCACCGCCTTTTACGTCAATCTTACCCAGCCATTCGTTCCATACCTGGCGTGATTCATTCCGAACCGCATCAAAATCCCATGAAGCACATTCAGCAAGAAGGTTTTTTCGGGCATTATCGATGCTGGTGTAAGAAATTGCAATCTTCATGTTTACCTCATCCCCGCCTTTCACATCATACTTTGCAGCAATTCCAGTACTATCTCCGTTCAATTCCGACAGGTTGTGAAGCAAGGTGCTCCCCTTCCATCCATCAAATGACTTGCTTGGTTTATCAAATTGTACAACAAAATAAACTTTTACATCTTTGGGCCCTCCCCAGTATCGTTTGATTGAACTCAGTGAGCCTTCAAACTCCTTATCATTAATCATGCGAACGGAAGTCTGAGCCATAGTGCTGTTTCCCATGTATCCGCCAAGATTAATCAGAATTTGTGTCGGCATATCCTGAGTGTACCTGAAACGGTAAAAGCTCACCCTTTCGGTAGCGGTTAATTCAACCCAGGTGCCGGGCTGTTTCAGGTACAGTCGCTGGTATCCAGGTTGTACTAATTCATCGTCATGACTAAATTCTGATTTCCATGCATTTTCGCCACCTCTTGGATCAACAGCATTATTTGCAGGCATTATCTCGATGCCCGACATCATCCAGGCATGAATCTGCCCAAACCCTAATACTTCCTTTTCGTTGTAATTATATCCTCCCCCATTCTGATTTTTATTCCTGGTATGCGGCGCCGCTCCTACCATCCCGAAAGGTCTGGCTCCGGTTATAAAGAAAAAATAACGACCACGGTTGGTTTCAATATATGGGTCGACCCAACCCACATAATCGGTTTTAGCTGTGCGGGAAGTGTATACTTCAATTTCAGAAAACCCGAGGTCTTTACCATCTCCATCTGTGGTTTCAAAACGTACTGAAGTAATATTTTTTGTTTCAAACTTCACAAGTTTTGCAGATCCGTCATTTGGAATTTCACCAACCCATACTTGGCTGCCATCACTGAATATAAGTCTGCCACTCGCAATATGCTCATCTTTTGAAGGACGATCGAAAAGCAGAATTTTATCAATGGATTGAGGCTGGCTCCAGTCCAGTTGTATCCATGGGAAACGTATATAGCCCCAATCGGTGGTTACGCCTTCGCAGGCCCATTCACCTTTATCAGCAACGCCAATTATGCCATCTTTAACA
>CAIJPI010000255.1 GCA_903822525.1 uncultured Bacteroidales bacterium
AAGTGTATCACCATAATTAGCGGTAGTGTTTGCTGAAACATAACCTGTAGCCTGCTTAAAGGCAATTGTCGGAAGAATTGGATCTTCATCTTTAGAACAACCAGCTACAAAAAATGAAGCTGAGATTATTACAAGGCTGAGGATTGAAAATAATTTTTTCATGGAATAAAGATTGATTGGTTTCGTTTGGAATTAGTATTCATATCGGTGGCAAAAGTAGTTTTTTAAAAATAGTACGCAATAATAAACATGTATTTTTTTTACATGATTTCAGGTAAATATTTTCTGATTGTAATGCGCTTTCAATCAGTGTTTTAAATTCGACTCATTTAAGTTGTCAGGTAGCGATCCCGGTTTTAAAAGTCAGGTTGTTGCCAAATTGCAAACTACTTTTTAGCTTCAAAGTGCATTCGTTGTCGTAAAAAATTACATTCTGGTTTGTTTAAAATCATATCCAATCAGGTCTATATCTTCTGATAATTGATCCCAATTGTCCGCATAAATTTCTCACTATTCACTTTTCAATATCATTCCGAGTGAAGCGAAGGAACACTATTTACTGTTTTTCCGCCCCCGCAGGCTGTGCCGGATGGCTACATGCGCTTCGTCACCCCGAGTGGAGCCGAGGGGCTGTCATGGTATTTGCAGAAAAAAACAAATACACCGAGGCACGCAAGGAAAATAGCGCTCTCCATTTTCGCTACTAAAATCAATTTACATGCAGGCAATTACGCCATATCTGGTATTCTCTTCAGAAATTATACCCGCTTGGGTACACTAGTTGTATA
Organism: uncultured Bacteroidales bacterium; assembly: GCA_903822525.1. Taxonomy (GTDB): domain Bacteria; phylum Bacteroidota; class Bacteroidia; order Bacteroidales; family UBA4417; genus UBA4417. Next base: position 789 of record CAIJPI010000255.1, read on the forward strand.
AAACGTATATATTATACCCTAGAGGGTACATTTATATCAATATATTTAATAATTACACCCGTAAGGGTGTATTTCTATGAAAATGTATTATATTTGTACCCGAAAGGGTATATATTATGACTTTAAGTGAATTTGTAAAAGAAAAAAGGCGACTAGCCAACCTTACTCAGCCAGAATTGTCAGAAAAAGCTGGCGTAGGTCTTCGCTTTGTCCGTGAACTCGAACAAGGGAAAGAAACTCTGCGTTTGGATAAGGTCAATCAGGTGCTTCAACTTTTTGGCTATGAAGTGGGCGCTTTACCATTAACCCGAAATACTCCAACGGATGAGAAAAGCTGAAATAAAAGTAAACGATAAGACTGCAGGCAGGCTCTCTCAGGACGAAAACGGGTATCATTTTCAATATGATAAGGTTTTTCTTGAATCCTCTGTAGCCGTGCCGGTCAGTGTTACTCTTCCACTACAGGAAAAGCCTTTTGACAGTAAAGTGTTGTTTCCATTCTTCGATGGTCTGATCCCTGAAGGATGGCTGCTTGATATCGCCGAAAAAAACTGGAAATTAAACCCTCGCGATCGTATGGGATTACTATTGTTCTGTTGTAAAGATTGTATCGGGGCTGTAAGTGTTCATAGTGTAATTGAGGAGGATAGTTTATGAAGAGATGTTTATATTGCTACGAATTGTTAGAAAATAACGAAGCAGATTTCCATTCAGCCTGCTGTAAAAAGATATTTGGTCAGGCAACCCCACCTGCAGTCAATTATCTTGAATCCCAAATGGAAGAACTGGCTCTAAAGGTAGTTCGCAATCATATGGCAGTCACAGGTGTACAACCTAAAATATCACTGGGTTTGTCACCAGGTACGGGAAAGAATGAACCAAAACGCTTTACAATTGTAGGTCTGTGGGGCGGTTATATTCTAAAACCACCAACACAACAGTATAAGCAATTGCCTGAAGTTGAAGATCTCACTATGCATCTGGCTGATATTGCAAAAATAAGGGTAGTGCCGCATACATTGATACGCCTTCAATCAGGCAACTTAGCTTATCTGACAAAAAGAATTGATCGTGACAAAAAGAATAAACTGCACATGGAAGATATGTGCCAGATAAC
>CAIJPI010000256.1 GCA_903822525.1 uncultured Bacteroidales bacterium
GGAAGCTCTTCATCCGTCAAATATTGGTCCGGCTCCGCATGGAAATCTTTATCTGAACCCATTATCCTTTAAGTTTCTGTTTCATACAGAAATCAAATAATGAATACGATTCAAACAATAAGGTAAACAAATGTCTCCAAACTCCCGTAATCCCCCACCACTCAGCACATAGCACTACGCACATAGCACAAAGCACTAAGCACATAGCACTAAGCACACAGCACTAACCACATCTAAAATGCCCTTAATTACCCCCGAAGAAGTTAGCACCCTTGCGTTTTTCAACGCTCTCGATTCCGATTTTGTATTGCCTGCCTTTATTTCGTCTGCCGAAACCAGGTATATCATACCCCTTGTCACACCAGCTGTTGTCACCGCTATAAACGCTTCCCCATCCGGCTATACAACATTACTCAACGATTACATCAAGCCATACCTGGCTTTCTGCATCAAATACATGTTTTACAACCAGCTGCTTACCGAAACCGAATCCTTCCCAACTTCCGATGCTCAGCGTACCGCTGCTTTAAACGAAGTCCTTTCTATCATGGAAGTTCTCCGCAGTACCCTCTCCGATTACCTGAATGCCAGTATTTTTGCAACCCCTGTAGTTACTTCATCCTCTCTCCATTCCGGTTTCCTTACAAGTTCTGCGTCCACTTCTGCTTCTTCCGCATCCTCCTCTTCAACTACTTCTTTGTACGACCTTACAAGTATGTACAATGCATCCAGCACAGGCATGCTGAGCAATGCGTATACCTTTAATTTCCTGAATACCGATACCGGTTTGCTCAATAAAATCACCTGGGCAAATCTTAAACTAACATTAAGGGAGTATTTCGGATCCATGGCCGCCAAACAATTTTGGACCGGCACACAAGCCGCTTACGATGCACTGGGAACATACGATTCTGGTACTGTTTATTTTGTGGAGGACGATTAAATGAAAATCAGTATTTCTAACAACCATTCATGCATCAAAGCTGTAACCATCGGTTCCCGGCCTGTTAAGTCTGTTTATATCGGCAGTACTCCGGTTTTTAATTCCTCAACTTACGCTAATATCCGGGTTCATCAGGGCATTTTATACAACAAATATGTCATTTACAATGCAGGCAGTGTAGCCGCCTCCGGCTGGAAGGTCCCCGATATAGCCGATTTTGATGTACTTAAAGCTTTTCTTTCTCCTGGTTCAGGCTCTAAATTGCGCGAAGCTAACCCGGACTATTGGAATGGCATTACCGGCAATACCAATGCATCCGGTTTCAATATGCGTGGCATAGGCACTATCAATGCCGAAGGTGTTTTCTTAAACGAAATTTATAAAAAAGAAAACTGCTTTTACCATGCCCTGAATGCTGCCGATCCTCAGGGAGCCAATACGGTAATGCTTACGTATTACCATGACGAATTGGCTACCAATGCAGGTTCCGGTTTCAAAATGGGCTTGCCGCTCCGCTTGCTTAAAGAAACTACTTCCTTGTCCCATGGCCAGTCCGGCACCTATACCGGCAACAATGGCAAAGTCTATTCCACCATCTGCATAGGCACTCAGGAATGGCTCGCTTACAATCTTTGCGAAACCAGGTACCGCGATGGCTCATACATTTCTGATTCCGGCAACTGGTCAACTTTAACCACCGGCGCCAGGCGCTATTACCTGAATATTCAATCCAATGCATTCATTTACATCTGATACACAATCCCATGAAACTCACAGGCTATGCTTCAATCATTGGCGATACCAAACCGGTATTCCTCGATACTACTTCTTCAACCCTGGTCTACGAAGGATATTCCTCCGGCTCTACGTTGCTGATCTGCAAAATTGATCTGTCCACTACCATCGCAACCCGTACCTATTCAACCGGCGCATGGGCCGATCGTGCAACCCTCTTATACAAATAAGTCATGCAGGCAACCTATAATAAATACACTAACAACATCGAGTATGGTTCCACCACTGCAGCAGCATGGTCGGCACCTTCCGACTGGATCGATATTTCTTCTGTTGGTTCCAACGAAATAAATCTCCTTGTCAAAGAAGGCTCAGGCATAGCTTTCACTGTTACCACGGCCGGTACCTTTTCAATCAATTGGGGCGATGGCTCAGTAGTCAACGGACTTACTTCCGGCTTACATCAGCACCAGCACACTACCGGTGGCACACCGTGTTCCTTGGGTTATAATACATGGAAGGTCCGCATTTATGGCGCAGCTGCAGATATTACAGCTTTTCGCATAACCAGGCATACATATACGCTCAATATTCAGTATTCGCCGGTTCTTAGCGCCGTTCTTAATGTTCCCGGGGTAACTGATTATAGTTATTGCTTCTCAAATACTACCTATGATTTATATTGTAAATCAATGCTTTCATGTGAAATCATAAGTTTTAGAGATGCGTCAACAATGGCTTATATGTTTAACCATTGCAATGCTTTAGCTTCTGTTACATTACCTGATGCCTGGGGTAACGTTTCAGCAACAGCAACATATATGTTCCAATATTGCTATAATCTTACTTCAGTTAAACTACCTGCTTCTTTTGGTTCAGTTACTCAATCAACATATATGTTTTCGAATTGCACAGCTCTTACTTCTGTTACAGGCTTAACCTCTTGGGGTAGTTGTCAGAACGCGACGTATATGTTTGAAAAATGTTATAAGCTTACTACTTTTTCACTTCCTGAAAGTTGGGGTAGTGTTACAAATGCTAGTTATTTCTTTTATAATTGCTATAGCCTTGCTTACGTGACTCTCCCAACCAGTTGGGGCAATGTTAATACCGTACAAGCCTTTTTTAATTCCTGCAACGCACTTGATGGGGTTATTTTACCTTCATCCTGGGGCAGCATTACAAGTCTTAACTATTTCTTCCAAAGCTGTTACGCCCTTTCTTCAATTGTTTTACCTTCTTCATGGGGTAATGTTAATTCAATATCTGGCATGTTTCAGAATTGTTTTAAACTTACTTCACTCAATTTTCCTGCATCATGGGGTTCTGTAACCAATACAACCTATATGTTTGGCCAATGTAACGGATTAACTACAATCACAATGCCATCAGCATTGGGCAGTGCACTTGCTAATGCTTCCAACATGTTATTAAGTTGTTACAACTTAAAAACTATCGTAAATTTCGAATTCATTGGCAGTAATACAGTTCAATGCAATTTAGCTGCCATAATTAAGGATTGTGATTTTTTGCAATCAGCCATTTCCAACAACTCCTTACTTTCTGATTTCGGTCTTGGTAATACCAATACTAACAAATCAAAAATCACTTCCGTACGCCTTACAAATCCAGGCTCAGCCTTTGGCGGCAGCTTTCCGGCTGTAGATGTAAGTTATTCTGATTTGTCCATTGCTGCACTTAACTTGCTTTTTGGCGATTTGCCAACTTTGGTAGGGAAAACAATTAAAATAACCGGTTGCACCGGCGCTGCCGGTTGCACCAGGACCATTGCAACAGCCAAAGGATGGACTGTAACCGGCTAAAAGCTTAAAGTCATGCAACTATCTAACCTGCTTATCATTCTCCTTCTCTGCATGCTCTCAGGAGCATTCGATGGCCTTGCCGAGACATTGAAATGGCATTATCCCCAATTCAATGCTCGGTTTGCTGACGCAAACCCCTCTTTCTGGAATCCCGCCATCAGCTGGACCAACAAATACAAAAACGGCGATTACCTCCAGGGCGAAAAGTTCTGGCAATCCAGCCGTGCTTTTGTATTCACAACCGATGGGTATCATTTATCACGCTTCTTCCGTAACGCTTTCATCACATCGGCAATAGCCTTCAATGTATATCTAACGGGTGTTTGGTGGCAGCACATCATCCTTTTTGCCGGTATTTACCTGGCTTATACCATTGGCTTTTCAACAATTTATGATCTTTTTTTTAAAGGATAAACTCACCTAACTCCTAACACCTAAAACCTAACCCCTATGTTGGAATATCTCTCCATCATCATCAGTTTCATCACCGGCGGCGGTATTTCAACGCTTATATCCCTTCGTTACATCCGCAAGGTCGGCAAGATCGATTATACCGAGAAGGCCATCACCTTTATCGAAAAGCAATACGACGATGTCCTGGCCAAGAACAAAGAACTCCACGAGCGTGTAACCGCCCTCGAAAAGCTCATCCCTTTAGCCTGCTTCAAAGTAGACTGCGAAAACCGTCAAAAGCACGATCTCGCTTAGCCCTGTCATTGCGATCCGTCGTTGCGAGGAGGAACGACGAAGCAACCTTTATCACAAAACCACAATTATTATGTCCCAAAATATAAAATACCTCGTTATCCACTGTACAGCAACTCCAGAGTTTAAGGAGATCACTTCGGATCAGATCCGGCACTGGCACCTTGATCCTCCTCCTGTAGGCAGAGGGTGGAAGCAGGTCGGTTACACCCACCTCATCCATCTGAACGGTTCCATCGAACAGTTGGTACCCAACAACGACGACAATATTGTCGATCCCTGGGAAATCACGAACGGTGTTGCAGGGATCAACTCTGTAAGTGTTCATATTGTCTATGCCGGAGGATTGTCTGCCGATGGCAAAAAGGCAAATGATACCCGTACAAAGGCACAGGTACTAGCCATGCGCAACTTTGTCCTTCAGTTTATATTAAAGCATCCCGAAGTCCGTGTAGCCGGGCACAACCAGTTTGCGCCCAAAGCCTGTCCCTCTTTCGATGTCCCGTTCTGGTGCCGTTTAATCGGCGTTAAATCACAAAATATATACCTGAAATAATGAAAACCATTTATCTCATACTTCTTTCCTTTATCTTCTTCACCTCCTGTATCACGCCGAACAGGATGGATCGTAAGTGCCGCAAAGCAAAAACAAAATACGAACTATCAGCCGTCCGATGGCATTGTCCTGTAGTTAGCGACAGCATCATGGTTCAATCCCAGGTCGTTATAAGGGATACTACTGTTTTTGTTACAGTCCCTGCGCAGGCCGTGCATGATAGCATTCCCGTAATCATCACCCAGGGCCTGATGAACAGCTCGGTCAGCAACCTCGAAACCGCCTATTCCGTTTCCAAAGCCTGGGTCGCGAATGGAATTCTCCTTCACACCCTTAATCAGAAACCCTCCGCTATTCCCCTAACCTTTCCCGGGGCCATTCGCACCTCAACAGCAAGCACCATTAAAACCATAAAGGTTCCGTATTACATTGACCGTCCAATCTCAAAACCTCTCCACTGGTGGCAAAACCTATTCATTTGGTCAGGTGTAATACTTTGGTGGGTTGTAGGATTATATATTGTAAAGAAATTCTATAAGTTTAAAACAGGTTAGAAAAAGAAAAGGCTGCCCGATTAGTGCAGCCTTTATGTTAATTGGCAATTATTTTATCATACATAGA